>JBKEEC010000293.1:0-11444 GCA_047975785.1 Sphingomonadaceae bacterium
AAGAATGAAGCCGCCGGCGGGATAATCAATTCCCTTGATTCCATGCAGATCGGAGTTGGCAATTTCAATGTCTCGATGCTCGATGTTCTGGTTGTTTTTCTTGTTATTGCAGCGACCTGCCTTGCCGCCTGGCTGCTGACCAGAATTGCCAGAGGTGCGATTGAGCGCATGAAGGGGTTGGACCCGTCGCAGAAACTGCTCAGTGAAAAGCTGGTGTCGATGGCAATCTGGACCATCGCGATCCTGTTCGGAATCGATATGTTGGGTATCGACCTTACCGCACTGGCTGTCTTTTCCGGGGCTTTTGGTCTGGCTATCGGCTTTGGCTTGCAAAAGACCTTCGGCAATCTGATTGCAGGAATTATCCTGCTGATGGATCGCTCGATCAAACCGGGAGACGTTATCGCCATTGCAGATCAGGCGGGCAACACAACTTTCGGGCTAATCCGCTAGATTGGTATTCGCGCCGTATCCATGACCACCCGGGATGAGCGCGAATATCTGATTCCCAATGAAAACCTCATGATCAACCAGGTGGAGAACTGGTCCTATTCCTCGCGTAATGTGCGCATACAGGTGCCGGTTGGCGTTTCCTATAACTCTGACATCGTGCTGGCTGAAAAGCTGATGATGGAAGCGGCCAGAAGCGTTCCGCGTGTGCTCAAGACACCGGCGCCAGCCATCTGGCTGGAAAGTTACGGGGCCAGCTCGGTCGATTTTGTTATCCATTGCTGGATACGCGATCCTGAAGAGGGTGTAGGCAATGTCCGCTCCTCTGTTCTCAAGAAATTGTGGGAGCTATTCCACGAAAACAACATAGAGATCCCCTTCCCGCAAACTGACATCAATTTGCGGCACAATGAAGCATTCGAGCAACTGGTTGCTGCCATTTCCCAGCGGGTCGGACCGAAAGCAGAATGAAGCAGACCAGACCTGAGCAAACCACATGACAGAACAATTTTCTCTCCTATTTATCGGATGCGGCAATATGGGCGGCGCCATGCTGCAAGGATGGCTGGCTTCAGGGCTGGAGGCAGATCGCTTTACCATTATTGATCCCATGCTGGATTCTGCGCCAGATGGCGTAAGACTGCATCGCTCACTGTCAGAAGTGTATGGCAAGTCGTTTGATGCCATCCTGCTAGGCTTCAAGCCACAGCAACTGGTCGCACTGGCCCCGGAAATTGCTACACATGCACACAGAAATACACAGATATTGTCCATTCTTGCAGGTGTAGAACTGGCCGTCCTGAGGCAGTATTTTCCCGATTCTGATGCACAGGTCAGGATTATGCCCAATCTGGCTGCATCGCTTGGCAAATCACCTGTCGCATTGGCGTCAGATACTCTGGATGAAAAGGACAAGGCTAGTGTATCGGCGCTGATGAACCGGCTGGGAACTGCCGAATGGATCGATGAAAGCCAGTTTGATCTGGTAACGGCGCTGGCAGGCTCTGGCCCCGGCTTTGTCTATCGGTTTATCGATGCGTTGATTCAGGGGGCTGTTACCCTTGGCCTGCCGCCCGAACAGGCGGAAAGGCTCGCCGTAGCCATGGTTGATGGTGCGTCAGAGCTTGCCGCATATTCATCTGATAGCCCGGCAGAGCTTGCCCGTCGGGTTGCAAGTCCCGGCGGTGTTACCCAGGTCGGGCTGGATATTCTGGATGAAGGCAACGCCCTTCAGTCGCTGTTAACCGCAACTTTGCGCGGTGCGAGTGAAAGAAGCGCCCAAATGGCAGCGGAAGCACGAAAAAAATCCTGAAATTAAATACCGATCTGGTCCGGTTTTGCTTGAAATTTGTGCAATGACCCCCGATATTGCACTGACAAGAATGTGCTATCCCGCACATTACTATACGGAGTTTATTACACATGGCAGATTGGAACGACCCCCGGAATACCCAGAAGGGCTTCGGCGCGTCTCCCCAACTCAATGGCCAGGCCGTCGGTTCGACCGGCACCGTGTTTGATGCAGGACTGCGCAAACACATGCTGTCGATATATAATTACATGGCCTCCGGCGTCTTGCTGACCGGCATCGTCGCAATGCTGTTCGCAAATTCGGGCATGGCCGCAACATTATTTACCGGCGGCGGCTTGCTGATGTGGCTCATCATGCTTGCCCCTCTGGGCTTTGTTTTTGCCATGAGCTTCGGCGTAAACAAGTTCAGCACAGGCACATTGCAAATTCTCTACTGGTCCTACGCCGTTGTCATGGGACTGTCCCTTTCGACAATATTTCTTGTCTATACCGGCTCTTCGATTGCGTTGACATTCTTTGCCACCGCAGGCGCCTTTGCCGGACTTAGCCTTTTTGGATACACAACCAAAAAGGACATTTCTGCCTGGGGCAGTTTCCTGATCATGGGCGTAATTGGCCTGATTATTGCCAGCGTGATTAATATATTTGTCGGGTCAAGCAGGCTGGATATTGCAATCAGCTTCCTTGGCGTGCTGATTTTTGCCGGCCTTACAGCCTATGATACACAGCGCCTTAAAAGCGAGTATCTGGCAATCCAGCAGGCAAAGGTAACAAATCCTGCAATGGCAGGAGCTTTTCCCATGGGCAAGCTGGTCATTATGGGGGCGTTGAGCCTCTATCTGGACTTCATCAACATGTTCCTTTTCCTTCTGCGGTTTCTTGGCGCTGCACGCGATTGATCGCAAAAAGGATTCAGACTGTCGTGCCCGGACTCCCCCTGTGGTGTCCGGGCATTTTCTTTGCCATTTTTCTTCGTTAAAGCAGGGGCAGCATGACGCTTAATTATGACGTAATGTGAAATTACGCATAATGGGGCAACGCAGGAAGGGACAAAGCGCATGGCAGATACCGCACCACTCAAGATTACGCGTGTTACAACCCGTAATGCAATCACTGCCGCTGGTATGGCGGTTCTGGCAGCCTGTGCTACACCTCCGCCACCGCCTCCGCCACCTCCGCCGCTACCTGTAGTCGTAATTCCGCCGCGTCCTATCCCGCCCAACGGGGCATCAACCACGATGATCATTCCATTCATGGGCGCAGATGGCATACGCCAGACTATCAATATCAATCTCACGCCCAATCAGCGGATATGGAACATGCGCTCTGCGCTCAATGTCGCAGCCCTGAACTGCTCCGAGCCGGAATTTGCCATGCTGGTTCCCAATTACCGCAGCTTTCTGGAAAAAAACAAAAAATCCCTGAAACGCACCTATAGTGATCTGGATAAGGAATTTCGCGCCAGATATGGCGACACCTACAAGCGCCAGCACGATACATATGTCACGCAGGTTTATAACTATTTTTCACTTCCCCCGGCGAAACATTCTTTTTGTCAGGCTGCTCTGGAAGTGAGCAATGAAGCCCTGCTCATGCCCGAAGGTGAGATTCAGAATTTTGCGGAACAGGGCCTGCCCAAGCTGGAAAAGGTTTTTCTGGATTTCTTTATCTCATATGAAAATTACCGGCGCGAGCTGGCTGCGTGGGATGCCAAATATGCTCCCCGTCCTGTCCCTGTAGCCCCCGGCACACTTACCCCGGCTGGCGGCACGTCAGGCTATTCAGGTGTTCCCGCCTCTTCGGATGTGGCTCCGACATATACACCGCCCTCCACTGCCTATCCCGCCAACAATTATGGCTCGCCGGACCCTTATGGTGCTCAAGGGCCGGTCTTGCCCGCTCCTGCAGCCCCTGCCCCGTCGAGCGGACAATATGGCCCTGTAATTCCTGCCCCCCAGGGGGAGGCTTCAACCAATACAGCCCCGACTCCGGGGTTCAGCCTGCCGGATAACGGAACCAATCCGCCCGATAGCGGAACCTGACTTTTGACTTTGCAGTGCGCATGGCCTTCGGCTAAGGCCTGCGCATCCGCTCTTGCCAAAGGGCCGGACAGGCTGGAACGGGGCCGTAGCTCAGTTGGGAGAGCGCGTCGTTCGCAATGACGAGGTCGTCGGTTCGATCCCGATCGGCTCCACCAGCCAGATATATTGCACGAAAATGGCGCGCGACGCTGGCGCGCAAACAATAAAAGCACTATCTGGCCCCCCATGCATTTTCTCGATCAGGCAAAAATCTATCTCAAATCCGGCGGCGGTGGCCCAGGCGCTGTCAGTTTCCGGCGTGAAAAATATATCGAATATGGCGGGCCTGACGGCGGTGATGGCGGACGCGGCGGTGATATCGTGTTCGAATCCGTCCCTGGCCTCAATACGCTGATAGATTTTCGGTATACCCAGCACTTCAAGGCCCGTCGCGGCGATCATGGCATGGGCAAGGATCGCACCGGCGCCAGTGCGCCCGATCTGGTGATAGAGGTTCCGGTTGGCACACAGATTCTGTCTGATGAAGATCAGGAAACAGTGCTCGCGGACTTTACCGAAGTCGGGCAGCGCATCACCCTGCTTGAAGGGGGTCTGGGTGGACGGGGCAATGCCAGCTATAAATCCAGCACCAATCGCGCACCCCGTCAGCATCAGCCGGGGGAACCGGGTGAGGAGATGTGGGTATGGCTGCGCCTGAAACTGCTGGCCGATGTCGGTCTGGTCGGGCTGCCCAATGCCGGAAAAAGCACATTCATCAACCAGATCACCAATGCACGGGCCAAGGTCGGGCATTACGCTTTTACCACGCTGGTTCCCAAACTGGGGGTTGTCCGGCACAAGGGGCGTGAGTTTGTTCTGGCAGATATTCCCGGTCTGATAGAAGGCGCGGCTGATGGTGCAGGCATTGGTGACCGTTTTCTCGGCCATATTGAGCGATGCCGGGTTCTACTGCATCTGATCGATATTTCCGGGGAAGATCCTGCAGAAGCCATGCGCGTGGTGACTGATGAGCTTGAAGCCTATGGCAGCGGGCTGGAGGAAAAACCTGGCCTGATCGTCCTGAACAAGATTGATCTGGCTGACGCCGAACTGGTTGCAGGTTTTTCAGATGAATTACGTGCCGCAGGGGCAAAAAAAGTTTTTGCCGTATCCGGTGCCACGGGAGAGGGAATTTCCGAACTTCTGGATGCAGTCCTGACATATCTGCCTGACCGGACAGCAACAGAAACCAAAGGCGCTGCGCTTGACGACTCTGACGGTGACCTTTCATGGTCCCCCTTCTGAAACGTATGACCAATCTGACCTGTCAGACCGGCTGACCAGATTGACGCCGGAAGGACCGGAAAACCCATCCGCTGATGCCGATTGTCAGCATCGGCACCCATACGGCCCACCATTCCGAAATCAATACTGCAACACCGCGCTGGCTCATGAAGGCTTCAATGCCAAAGGGTGACACACGGATAGGGCGAAAAGGCGCAAATATCCGTTCGGAAGAAAATGGCCACCACAACGCAGGGCCAAGTCCGCCGCTCGTCAGGCTATCCAGCAATCCGTGCGAAGCCATGGCAATAAACAGAAAGGCAAGGCCCGCGCCGGTTTTTGCAGGTCTGAGGATGGCTGTCATCACACAGGCCACAATCAGGGATGTTGCAATGGCATGACTTGCGCCGCGATGCCCCCAGTCTGACTCGTAAGGAATCCCGAAACGGAAGCCAATCACATCGGCATCAGGCAGCATAGCCAGAAACACTCCCGCCACAGCCACACGTGCCGGAATAATTTTTGGTCCTGCCGCCAGAGCCAGACATGCCGGAACAATGGCATGGGTCATGATTGTAGGCATAAACAGATTACTCCCTGTTACAGCCAGTTGTTTGCGCGATACCACTGCGCCGTTGATCGGAAACCTTCCGGTGCCGATATCCGCGCCTGCCAGATTGCAGGTGGAATATGTGCAGATGGACGGGCCACCCAGTCCGGATGCGTCATATAGCCTACCCTGTCAGGTGTCAGCCGGGCATGACCGCGCCGGATAGCACCATCTGCCCGCGCCAGTATCTGCAACAGTGATTTTGGAAGATGCGGCGCCCAGACCTTGCGATCAAAGGCATCACCCATCATTTTGGCCATGTCCTGATGACTCCAGCCATTATCATGCCCGTCATCCGGTTCGAAAATTCGGGTTCCGGTCTGCTTGTCCGGCTTCGTCAGTGCCAGCAACAGATCCGCAAGATCCTGCACATGGATAAGGCTGGTTCTGCCCGGAGGAGGCAGGGGAACGACCCCCCATCTGGCAGCACGAAATAATTCAAACATATCCCTGTCCCGCGGACCATAAACGGCAGGCGGCCGGATAATTGTCCAGTCCAGTCCGCAGGCAGCCACCAGCTTTTCCGCCCTCGCCTTGGATGCGCCATAAGCGGAAAGCTCCGGCTCACGGGCAGAAAGCGACGAGACAAAAACATAGCGCGTGATATCGGCCCGCTTCGCTGCATCAAGAACCGCCTGTGTTCCAAGAACATTGACAAGCTCAAACTCTCCGGGATCGGGCGTATTGGTAAGCCCGGCGATATGGATGACGGCTTCTGCCCCCTGCATCAAACAATCAAGTGCTCGCACATCTGACAGGCCCCCCTGCACCCACATAACTCCGTTATGCTCTGGCGCCGGAATAGTGCGCGCCAGTGCCCGAACCGGCAATTTCTGTTGTCCGGCGCGATCAAGCACAGATTGCCCGACAAAGCCGGTGCCACCTGTAATAGCTATCGTCACAGCAGGACCATGTGGTTGCGGTGGACAATGGCCGGACGCGGTGCATATCCAAGAACTTCCGCATGATTGCCGCTTTGCAACCCGATCAGACGGGTGCATTCCTGCGCATCATATTCAACCAGCCCATGCGCAATAACCGTTCCGTCACTCTCGCAAATGGCAACCGCATCCCCGCGGTGGAAGCTTCCGCCAACCTTCGTCATTCCTGCCGCCAGCAAGCTACGTCCGTTGCGAAGGGCACTGGCGCAACCGGCATCGACTTGCAATTGCCCCTTCAGCCGTAACCTTCCCCCAAGCCACGCCTTGCGTGCTCCATCGCTTCGCCGGGGAATAAAAACCGTCCCTCGCCCCGTATCAAGCGCATGGCGAACAGGCTGATGATGAGTGCCATTGAGAATGAGCATTGCGATACCGGCACGCTCTGCAATTTCAGCCGCCTGCAATTTGGATACCATCCCGCCAGAACCCATGCCTGAGGATGAACCGTCTGTCGCCATGGCCCGGATGCGCGGCGTCACTCCGCGCACTTCTGTCAGCAATTGCGCATTCCTGTCCGCCGGATTGCGATCAAACAGCCCGTCAATATCAGACAATAACACAACCGCATCAGCCCGCGAGGCCTGGGCTACACGTGCAGCCAGCCGGTCATTATCACCAAAACGGATTTCTTCAGTCGCTACGCTGTCATTCTCATTGACGACAGGCACTGCACCGGCAGAAAGCAGACGTGCCAGCGTTGATGCGGCGTTCAGATAACGCCTGCGCTCTTCCATATCCTGTAAGGTCAGCAATATCTGGGCTGCTTCCAGCCCCTGCCTGCCAAGCAGTTCCGACCAAAGACCTGCAAGCGCAATCTGGCCTACAGATGCAGCGGCCTGGGCATCGGCCAGATTTTTCCGGCCTCCCTTTTCCAGCCCCAGCCGCGCGGCTCCAAGAGCAATCGCACCGGAACTTACAATAACAACATCCTGCCCACGCGCACGCATAGCAGCGATTTCAACGGTCATATCTTCCACCCACTCCCGACGCGGGCTGCCATCAGAACCAACCAGCAAGGCAGAACCAATCTTGATCACCAGCCGACGGCATTTTTCGGGATCAGACAGGTCAGAAAGATGCTGGACAGACATATGCGTGGGCGGACTCTTTTGCGACCAGATGTAAAACGCGCCAGATAAAAACGCGATGGTGCGCCCGACAGGATTCGAACCTGTGGCCCCCAGATTAGGAATCTGGTGCTCTATCCTGCTGAGCTACGGGCGCACAAAGAAAATATCATTTAAAAACAAATTACTATTGGTTCAATTTTTTGTTATTTTGTATAGCCTTCCAACATTTCCAATGTTGGAATTCCAACATGAAGCCGGTGAAAGACCCTCTAGCTTCCGAAACTACGCCTCGCAAGTGTCATTGCGGGCACGCCGCGCGCAGCCGCCTTCAACTTTTGGGCTATTCGGGGTGCCACCTCATTCCAGCCCCGTCCGCTCTGGCTTGCAGGCTGTGAATATAATGTCGTGATAAACTACATTTTTCCTTTGCATTAAATGTAGTGATGCGCTACATAATGAGCATGAAGCAGATCACTTACACCAGGGCGGCAATCAAGACTCTCGCCCGGATGCCGTCAAACACATCGCGATTGATCCGCTCCAAGATTGAACAGTATGCTGATGATCCCGCGTCACTGGCAAACAAGGTGACGGCACTCAAAGGCAGCGATGGCATCCGCCTGCGTGTCGGTGGCTGGCGCGTTATCATGATTGATGGCGAGGTGCTTGCGGTTATCAAGGTTGGCCCACGTGGCAGTGTTTACGAATAGGAGGCTGAAATGAACGAGATGGTTACGATTACCCGCGCTGAATATGACCGGCTCCTGTCCGTGGCAGATGACTTTGCCGATATGCAGGCCATTGAACGCGCCAGGGCGGCACTGGCCAGCGGGGAAGAAGAACTCATCCCCGCCGAATACGCCAACCGCATTATTGACGGTGAAAGCCCGGTTCGTGTTTTCCGTGACCTGCGCGGATTGACGCAGGTGGCGCTTGCCGATGCGTCCGGGGTCAACCGTGTCCAGATCGCAGACATTGAAGCAGGACGAGGGCGTGGCTCGGTCGAGACACTGCGCAAGCTGGCCGATGCGCTGGGCCTGACGATTGACGATCTGGTTTGAAACTTCTTTCCGTATTTGCAAGCATAGCAGTCAGTTTGCAGATTTGGGAAAGTCGCTATTGTGTAACCCCATAAGGCGGAATCACCGCAGGGGTTACACAGTGGAATATCAAACACCGGGACAATTGATCGAAGCGATCTTGCTTGCCCTTGGCGACCTTCTTCAAACGCTCATCCCAGCGCGCTTCGTCCTCGTCGCATTCGTTCTCAATCGCCGCCAATTGAACTTCTCCAGTTGACTCAACTGCTTGTCGGCGGGTTTATCGTCCTACATGAGAAATACTCCTCAATACGACTATGTAGTATACATAGATGAAGCGGGCGACGATGGATTGCGCGCTGTTAAGCCATTGAGCAATCCTGGCTCAAGTGAGTGGCTCATATTGGCGGCGGCAGTGATCCGCGCTGAGAAACAATCAGAGGTGCCCCGCTGGACTAGCGACATAATCACGGAGTTCAAAAACCATCAAAAGCCGGACATTCACTTTTCCGGTCTCAATCCAGCAAAGCGAGCGCGGGCCTGCGAAATGTTGGCCGAGCTGGACGCACGCTATTTCGTGATCGCGTCGAACAAGAAAAATATGGAGGGCTACACCAACCCTTTCGCGGGCAAGATTCCGTCATCCAATTGGTTCTACTGTTGGATGACCCGCCTCCTGTTAGAGCGCGTTACCACATTCGTGTATGACCAAAGCATCAAGGATTATGGCGAGCTACGAAAGCTGCGGATTGAGTATAGTGCTAGGGGTGGCCTCCGATACTCACAGATGCACGCCTACTACGAGTGGATGAAGCTCAAGAAACACAATCCCTTCTTGCCTTGGGGCCGCATCCAATGGGACGTGATGCATCAAGACTTGCTGAGAGTTTACCCGCACAAAGAGCGAGAGGGCTTGCAGCTTGCAGACGTAGTGGCGAGCGCATTCTTCAAGGCGTGTGACAAGCATGACACTGGGGCTTGCGACCCAACGTTCGCAAAACTCCTGCGCCCGCGCATGGCAAGGAATCCTGACCGCAAGAATGGTCAAATCTCCGGCTTCGGGGTGAAGCTCATGCCAAGTATGCGAAAAGCAAAACTCGACCCTGACCAAGCCGCGATCTTCAAGCACTACGGCTATCCGCAGCAGTGGTGGTGTCCAGAGGCGTTTAACGACTGACCATTGAGCCCGACTATCGTCGCATCAAGCGTATCAGTGATTGCCGATGGAATGAAACCAACGACCCACACACTGGCCCACCACCGCAAGGAGTATACCCTTGCGGTGGAGTTTCGTCAAGATTCTCCCAAAGAATACATGAACTTAAAGCTAAACTGTTGGAAACGATTCAGTTTTGTTTCACTCTCATGCTTGCCGAGCATGAAGGCGAGATAACATCCATCTTGCTGGTTTCGCGACAATCACAGTTTGCATAAGAACCTCGTGTCCGTTTTTTCTGCCACAATTGAGAAAGGAAAAACGGACACGTTAAGCCTTGACCCGCTCAATCCATCCCCGCTCGCCACTCGTCCAGCCCATCAACCTTTGCGCGACAATCGCCATAGGCAGATCGCAGCGCAAGCACATAGGCCAGCATCAGCTGATCGCGGGCCTGCTCAATCGCAGTGGTGCCGTCACGCGCTGGCAGGTCCGGTGCATCAGGCATATCGGCACAGCTGGTCAGTGATACAGGCGGCAGGACGGTAACGGGCCTCTCTGGTGTGCAGGCTGAAAACCCGATCAAAAGTGCCAATGGCAGAAAGGTGCGGTTTTTTGACATAGTGAGGCCTCCAATGTCAGAACGCATCGAGCGCGGCCTTGAGCGGATCATCAGACACCGCAGCAGCATCTCTCGCCCGCTCATTCTCTGCCTCAATCGCACTCACAGTCTGAGCAACCACCGCAGCGGCAGAAGCATCGGCCGCACGGGCCTTTTCCATCTGTTTAGCCGCAGCGGCTTCCCACCTGCCACGTTCTGCCAGCTCGCCCGCATGATAGCGGCTGTTACCCCATAACCAGCCTGCCATCAGCAGCGCCAGACCAGCCCAGACCTGCCACGGGACAGAGCCTGCCAGAGCGCGGATTCCCGCCCAGATCGCAGCAATGGTCATTTCCTGACCTCCCACCAGGCCAGCGCACCTTTGCCCATAACCTGCCGGTAATGCAGTCCAGTGTAAGCGATGAACGCCCAGCACGCGAGGCTTGCCTGCCAGCGCACAACATAACCATCCATCAGCGCATCCGCGCGCCACACTGCAATCATGGCAAGGCCCAGCCCTAGCAGCCAGACCTTTGCGGCATAGGCCCTGCCCCTGTCTTTCAATGCTGACGGCATGGCCCGTAGCCAGATAAGCACAGACAGAATAAGGCTCAGGCCGACAGTGAGAATCGCATCAAGCGTCATTGTCCTTACCTCCGAAGTTTATCCGCTCAGGCAGCTTTTCCGCCCACTTTTTCAGGCCTGCACCAAAGGACAGGACTGCTTCGGCTATCGGCATGGATAGTGCGCCCGCGATCGCCATCACCGCTTGCAGCGGAAGCCAGCTGATCAGGCCTACATGCGGATGCAATATCGCAGCCAGCAGCGGCACGATCAGCCCACCCGCGAGTGTTGTCCATAAACTGGTGCGGGCAGCGGGCTGCGCCACGACACCAATCAGGCTGCACGCTCCCAGGCCTAGCAGGAATGCGCCGAAGAACTCCGGAATCGGTGCCGTC
>JBKEEC010000294.1:0-6860 GCA_047975785.1 Sphingomonadaceae bacterium
AGGTCAGCCGTCCTCGCCTGATTCTCCCAGAGAATCTGGAAGAGACCAGTAATAGGTTCGCCCGTAACATCATAAAGTGCCCGGACCATGTCGCCATCCTGCTCGCAGCGAAAGACAGTTCGTTCCGAGTTGCCTTCAGAGGCAAGCATGGGATGAAGAAATTCGGCATGGCTCAGATCCAGCAGGTTGTCGATCACAAGCTGATAATTGGCCTCAACCTCTAGACTGCCGTACACCCATGAATAGGCGCTGTCTTCAAGACGTGGAATATCGGGTACCAGAGCTGGATCGGCAGTAGATTTATCGCCCATCCATATCCAGATCATGCCATAGCGCTCGATCAGAGGGTAGGCTTCAACTCCAAGGCTTCCGGGCACGGCACCTTTCCCGTGAGGGTTGCGGATACAGGTACCAGCTCCGTCAAATTCCAGACCATGATAGGGGCAGATTATTCTGTCTGCCTTGAGTTTGCCCAGGCTGAGAGGGGCAAAGCGATGCGGGCAGGTATCGTGCAAGGCATGGGCTTCGCCGTTTTCAGTGCGGAACAAGACGACAGCCTGTTCAAGAATGGTCCGGCTGACAGGGCCGGGGTTCAACTCGCTGGCCCAACCAGCGGCATACCAGGCATTGCGCAAGAACATCAGTTTCTCTCCATTTCCAAAGTGGCTTCCTCATCAAGCATGGCCTGAATCTGGCGGCGAACCTTGACCGCTGGCCCGTCAGCCTTGACCAGCAGCTCACGCTGAAGGGCTGCGGAATCGGTAAGCCTTGCTTCCACAGATTCGATTGCATCAACATCCTGCTGTCTGATGGTGCGATCAGACATAAGCTGGAAATTATCCAGTTCCTCGCTGTCCAGCCGGAAGTTGCGAGTTGAAAAACCGAAATAGTGTGTGCTGGTTTCTGTTTCCGGTGTAATCCCGTGCAGGATGGAAAGTGCTCCCAGCTCGGGTGGCACCTCATTCCGGCCTTCTATGGCAATTGTCACCGGCAGGCTGGTGCGAATAAATTCAGGGCCATAAAAATCGGTCGGGATGAGAAAGTCTGACAGGCCTTCAAACCTTGCCGCCGGCCCAAACACCATTTCGTGAAAATCGGAGAATGGCACTTTGCCGGTGCGCAGCACACGATAGCTACGATCGCGGTGTTCCTCGGTCATTTTGGGGTTAGCCATGGCCTCTCCTCCGCCGACATGGTGATGAACATAGGGCAGGTGTGTCAGGTCCATCAGATTATCGATCAGCAATTGGGGGCGGCCATTGATATGGAAATAATTTTCCGAACTGTAACGCGAGCCTTCATCACCCAGCCCAAAATCTTCATAAGGCGGGATCAGGGAAGGGTCGCATTTGTCACTGTCCCCCATCCATATCCAGCATATCGGGCCGCGCTCAACAATCGGGTATGTAGGCTGGCAAAAGCCGGTCCCTGTCCCTTGAGAGGGCACTTCGACACATTTCCCATCAGCATCAAAGACGAAACCGTGATAACCACAAACCAGCGCATCTCCGCGCACTTTGCCTTTCGCCAGCGGGAAATAGCGATGCGGGCATATGCCATACATGGCAACCGGGCGGCCATCCTCCTTGCGGTATAGCGCTACTGGCTTGCCGAGAAATGTGCGCTCCATGGGCTCACGGGAAATCTCGCTGGCAAAACCAGCCATATACCAGCGATTGCGGACAATCCCTGTCTCGGTTGTAAACGGATACATTGTTGTTCTCTCCCTTATCCTCTGGCCTGAGGTTCAGCTAACTCTTCCTTTCAGTCCCAGCAGATCAGCGGCATTCTGGCCAAGAATGCGCTTTTTTATGTCATCCCCCAGTCGGCCATGAAAGGCGAGAGGGGATGGCTCTGCCATGTCAAAGGGGTAATCTGTGCCAAGGCACAGCCGGTCTGCACCATGATTGCGAACCAGATTGTCAAGCTGGTCCCGGTCAAACACCAGAGTATCCAGCCAGATGTTGCGTAAATAAGAGGATGGCGCGCGGCTGATGTTCTGGCAGCAATCCTCGCGTGCTCCCCAGGCATGGTCCATCCGACCCCAATAGGCAGGCAGATAACCCCCGCCATGGGCAACGCAGATTTTGAGGCCAGGAAAGGAATCCAGCACTCCACCAAAAATCAGATGGCCAAGTGCTATGGAGGATTCGAGCGGATTGCCGATAATGTTGTTGAGATAATGCTCGGAAAGCCGCTCGCCATGCGTAAAGCCCAGAGGGTGAATAAACAAGAGTATGCCCAGTTCTTCGGCAGCCTGAAAAAAGGGTCGCAAAGCAGGATCGGCAAGCTCACGTCCAGCGACATTTGTGCCGATCTCAATACCGCGCATTCCGCACTCACGGACGCAACGGCGCATTTCCGCGATAGCCATCTCCGTGTTCTGGAGGGGAACAGTGCCCATTCCCACCAGCCTGTCCGGCGCAATGGCAACAGCTTCGGCAATGCCATTATTGATAGTCTGCGACAGGTCGCGGCCAAGCTCTTCCGCAGCGTAATAATAATACTGACCAGGGTTGGGGCTGATTGCCTGCACATCCACCCCTTGCCTGTCCATATCGGCCAGACGCTCGTTCACCCCATTAAGCCTGGGGCCAATATCCTGAAACATTTTCGCATTGACGGCATCCGAAGCAGGACAGGAGAAAGGCAGGCTTCGAGGCAAGTCAGGCATCTCTGCACGAATGGCCATTTCTGCCGCGGCAACATTCAGATGCGCATGAATGTCCACAACCAGGGTTTCCCCTTTCTGATGCACCATGATGGGGTCATGATGAGAGTGATGACATTCTGCGCTCATCGTCATGCCTGCTCTGCAACAGGCAGAGGCCCCCAGTTCCAGTCTCGTCCTCCGGTTTCCTCGGCAACTATGCTATTGCGCTGACGGCCAAGATAGGTCAGCTCGCTCTCCATAACATCACCGGGGCGCAGCCAGCGATTACCGTGAAAGGCACCATTTCCTGGCGGAGAACCAGTGCTCAGCAAATCTCCGGGGACAAGCCGGATGCGTTCCGACGCATAGGAAAGAATCTGCTCAGGCGTGAAAATCATGTCGGTCACGGACCAGTCCTGCATGACCTGACCGCTGACAGAGAGCTTGATGCGGATTTGGTCAAAATCGACAAATTGCTTGGGAACCATGAAGGGGCCAAGCGGTTTGAAATTGGGTTGATGCTTGCTCACCCAGTCAAACTGGAAACGCACATCAGTGCGGCGGAACTCATCTACGGTTCCGAGGTCATTGACCATAACATAGCCCGCAATCAGGGCATTGGCCTCTTCCGGTTTCACATACCGTCCAGCCTTGCCGACAATCACACCAAGTTCGAGCTCCCAGTCAGGATGCTCGCCAATCAGCGGCAAGGGCACATCATCATTGGCCCCGCACAGGGAGGAATGCAGCCCCGTCCAGAAAAAGGGCATGCCTTCACGTGCGCGACGGTCTACCTCGGCCAGATTACGCTGGAAGAAATCCTCATCACTCTCACCGGGTTTACGGGAATGCTGGTTAAATGCATTATGGGTCATCATTTCGGCCACATGCTGGCGATAGTTGGAACCGGCAAATAACATATTGGGGTGACTCACCACCGGGTAGGCCACCAGATCAGCGAAACGCAGGCCAGTCCCCCTATCCCTCTCAGCAATATCCACCAGCGCATCAAAGGCGCTGTCCCATTCATCAAAAATGGCATGGGTGTCATACCAGCGATCCGACAAATCGATGACACCGCCATCAGGCTGGACCAGCGCAGGGAAAGGATTACCTCCGGGTCGGGCAAATGTGCCAATGCCAAAGGAGCCTTCTGCAAGGCCGGTTGCGGGGTTGAAAACTGTCATAATGGCCTCCTCAGGTCCTCAGGCGAAATAACGGTCAGGGCTGTCATTCGACCATGTGTCCATCATCACAGTCGAGATGTCGTGAATATTCGTTCCGTCAGAAGCGCGGAACAGGTCCGTATCGGAAAATGTTTCAAAACGGGCACCATCAGGGCTACGCCAGACATCAAAGACGTGACTGCCATGCGGGTGGCGCCCTACCCCCCAGATCGGTTCATAATCTCGGGTCTGTAAAAATTTGTGCGTGCGCTGCTGAGCTTCAAAATCCTGTGTTTCAAAGGAGATATGATGACAGCCGCCCCGCTCATCCTGCATCAGGGCAAGAGTATGATGATCGACATATTCTTCACCACGATTCAACCGGATAAAGCCGACAATAAGTGCCTGCTGCTGGCCAGGGATATGATAGATATCGCTACCAATCATACCCAGATTGTCCTGATACCATGCATAGGAATCGGCAAAGCTTTTGACGAACAGCCCGACATGGCCAAACCGCCATAGTCTTGCCGGGCCCACCTCCCGTTCATGCTGATTGCGTCCGAAACGAGCCTTTTTAAACGGTGTGTTGATAGACAGTTCCGTATAAGGCTCTTCAGCCTGTTCGCGGGCAACACCGTGGATGAGCAGAACCTCATTGCCATCAGGATCGGTAAGGGCAACGCCGTGACCACCGCCCGGCAAGGACAGGGCGCCAACATCCTTTGCTCCCGGCAGGGCCCGCGCTTCTTCAAGCGAGGCTGCGTCTGCCACTTCAAAGGCCAGACCGACAAATCTGTCCTTATCGGCCTTTTCGGCAATATAGGCGTAAGGGTCACCGCCTCTGGTGCGCATAACCAGCCTATCTTCGCTGCGATCAACCGTTATCAGGCCAAAATCTTCCGCAAAGGCCTGCTGCCTGTCCAGATCGCGGACGGCAAATTTAACATGGTGGATGGCTTTCAATTGCACGGGCCTCTTCCTTCGCTGTTTCTGCACCAGTGGCCCTGCTCTTCAGGGTGGTTCTGGTGCCCATCTTTCCTGCAAAATGCCGCAAGTTATCTCATTTGAAAAATGAATTGACATAATTCTATGGATTTGATTTTTTAATTAGTCAGACCGGGAGGGGAGAGCGTCATGCGATTTGAAGGGCTGGATTTGAACTTGCTGGTCGCGCTTGAAGTGCTGCTGGAATGCCGAAGCACAACAGAGACGGCCCGCAGACTGCATCTGAGCCAACCTACCATCAGTGCGGCACTCAGCCGGTTGCGTCTCTATTTTAATGATGAGTTGTTGATGAATGTCGGGCGCGAAATGGTGCCCACAGCGATGGGGGAAGAGCTGGCCCCTGCGATTACGGAACTGCTTAATGTCGCCCGGTTCCGTATCATTCAGGCAGAAGGCTTTGACCCTGCAACATCGCATCGCCGCTTTCGCATTCTCACCTCGGATTACACCTACGACGTGTTGCTGGCTGATACATTGGCTATTGCCGCCCGTCAGGCCCCGCATGTCACTTTTGAACTGCTACAAACCGGACCGGAAGGCGCACGGCTGTTCCAGAAGGGGGAGGTGGATGTGATGATAACGGTTCCCAATTATGTCTTGCCCGATCACCCCTCGCTTTCACTGTTCAGCGATGAAGATGCTGTGATCTGCTGGTCAGAGGGTAAATATGCCGCGGGTATTGACCAGGAACAGTTTCTCATGGCCGATTGCGCGATTGCAGTTTTTGGTGAGGAAAGGCGCCCCACTATTTCGGACCTGCATTTTCGCAAACACAATATCGCTCTCAATTGCCAGGTAGAGGTATCAAGCTTTTCAGCCTTGCCTGGCGCTGTGTGCGGGACGGACAGGATCGCCGTAATGCACAGCAGACACGCCCGCTTCTTTCAGCGCGCCTATCCATTGGCCTGCCATCCGCTCCCTGTCAGCGGGACGGAAGTTCGGGAAATAGCACAATGGCATACGCTGCGCCGCAAGGATCAAGGTATCCGCTGGCTGCTGGACCTGTTGCAAGTTCAGGCCAGGACAGGTCCAAGCGCAGATAGCGACACGCCTTTGGGCACATCCCAATGAATTAAAATATTTAATAATAAAAATTCGATCAATTCATTTTTCAAATGAGATATCTTGCGGCACTTTCCCTGAAAAATTTGATGGGAGAGAACACATGAAAGGTATTCTGCTTACAGGCTCAGCCCTCGGGCTGGCTTTCTTTAGCCAGACAGCGCAGGCTCAGGACACCGCCAAAGCACAAGGCGCAACACCGGATGAAGCGGAGCAGCATAATCCGGGCGGATTGACCGTCATCACTGTGACAGCGCAACGTCGGGAAGAAACCCTGCAGGATGCCGCCATCCCGATCAATGCAGCCAGCGGCGAAGATCTGGTCAAGTCTGGCGTTGCTGATGCAACGGCCCTCAACAAGGTTGCACCTTCACTTTATGTATCATCCGGTGGCGGCGCAAATGCAGGCTTCTTTGTCCGCGGCGTCGGGAATTTCACCAATAACGGCTATACTGCACCTGCAGTCGCCTTCAATATTGATGGCGTCTATATTGGCCGTGTCTCTTCGACTCTGGCCTCGTTTCTCGATGTTGACCGTGTTGAAGTGCTGAAAGGACCGCAAGGTACACTGTATGGCCGCAATGCCACGGGCGGTGCCATCAATGTCATTCCCAAAAAACCGGTACTTGGTGCGCTGGAAGGCAATATCAGTGGCCAGTATGGCAATTATGATGCACTTGAGCTTACAGGTGCCGTCAACCTTCCAATGGGCGAACAGGTGGCAGCCCGCCTTGCCGCTTCCTACAGCAAGCGTGATGGATATTTTGATGATAACACCTGGCGTTCCAAGGATCTTGCCCTGCGCGCTCAGGTCTATGCCGAGCTAAGCGATGCGGTGAATATACGCCTGTCGATGGACTATTCCACCCAGAAGGGCACAGTGTCGGGTGTCAATATTGACGGCATATATACCTTCACCCCCTTCAATCCTGCGGCGACAGTGCCGAACTGGAGATATGTCGAGGCTCCTG
>JBKEEC010000295.1:0-13402 GCA_047975785.1 Sphingomonadaceae bacterium
CAGGTTTCGCGCCGTCCGGATGAGGCGACTGTCAATGTCAAACCCGAAGTGGGCAAGGGGGTGCAGCTATGATTGGCATCGAGCATTATATCATTGTTGGCGCGATCCTGTTCGTGCTGGGCGTGCTGGGTATCTTTCTCAATCGCAAGAATGTGATCGTTA
Source organism: Sphingomonadaceae bacterium (assembly GCA_047975785.1). Taxonomy (GTDB): domain Bacteria; phylum Pseudomonadota; class Alphaproteobacteria; order Sphingomonadales; family Sphingomonadaceae; genus JACXVD01. Next base: position 163 of record JBKEEC010000295.1, read on the forward strand.
TTCTGATGGCGATTGAGCTGATCCTGCTGGCGGTCAATATCAACCTTGTTGCTTTCAGCGCCTTTCTCGGAGATCTGACCGGACAGGTATTTGCCATGTTCGTGCTGACAGTCGCTGCGGGTGAGGCTGCAATCGGACTGGCAATTCTGGTGGTGTATTTCCGTGATCGGGGAACGATTGCGGTTGATGATGTCAACCGGATGAAAGGGTAGGCACCAGTGCAGATTCTTCTCATTACGTTCCTGCCATTGCTGGCAGCGATCATTGCAGGGTTTGGTAATCGTGCACTTGGCAATTTCGTCTCCAAACTGGTGACGACGGGTGCGTTGTTTGTTTCCTGTGCCCTGAGCTGGCCTGTTTTTATCAGCTTTCTGAACGGAAGTGGTCAGGAAACAGTCGTTCCGGTGCTGCAATGGGTGCAATCTGGCGCCCTTACTTTTGACTGGGCCTTGCGAGTTGATACGCTGACTGCAATCATGCTGGTTGTGGTTACCAGTGTTTCGGCACTCGTCCATCTGTATAGCTGGGGCTATATGGCGGAAGATCCTGATCAGCCGCGTTTCTTCGCCTATCTGTCGCTGTTTACCTTTGCCATGCTGATGCTGGTTACTGCCGATAATCTGGTGCAGATGTTCTTTGGCTGGGAAGGCGTGGGGCTGGCATCCTATCTTCTGATTGGCTTCTGGTTCCGCAAACCCAGCGCCAATGCGGCGGCGATGAAGGCCTTTATCGTCAATCGTGTGGGTGACCTCGGCTTCATGATGGGAATTTTCGGGACATTCCTTGTGTTCCAGACCACATCCATTCCTGAAATTCTTGCGGCCTCTCCCGGCATGACCGGATCTGACATCACTTTCCTGGGTATGCGATTGCAGACCATGGATGTGCTGTGTGTTTTGCTGTTCATCGGGGCAATGGGCAAGTCCGCGCAATTGGGTCTTCACACCTGGTTGCCTGATGCGATGGAAGGACCGACACCTGTATCCGCCCTGATCCATGCTGCGACCATGGTGACAGCAGGCGTTTTCATGGTGTGCCGTTTGTCACCCATGTTTGAGGCGGCGCCCACTGCTTTGATGATTGTTACCATTGTCGGGGCGGCGACCTGCTTCTTTGCAGCAACGGTTGGTACAACCCAGTGGGATATCAAGCGGGTTATCGCCTATTCCACCTGTTCGCAGCTTGGATATATGTTTTTTGCTGCCGGTGTCGGTGCCTATAACGCTGCCATGTTCCACCTGTTTACGCACGCCTTTTTCAAGGCGTTGCTGTTCCTTGGTGCGGGCAGCGTTATTCACGCCATGCATCATGAGCAGGATATGCGTTATTACGGGGCCTTGCGTAAGCATATCCCGCTTACGTTCTGGGCGATGATGATGGGCACTCTGGCGATTACCGGCGTCGGTATTTACTGGGTCCATGCCGGATTTGCGGGTTTTCATTCGAAAGACGCTATTCTTGAAGCCGCATGGGGCCGGGGAACAGAAGTCGGGCATTTTGCCTTCTGGATCGGTGCTGTCGCGGCATTGCTCACCAGTTTCTACAGTTGGAGGCTGATGTTCCTGACCTTCTGGGGTAAGCCACGCTGGATCGAAAGTGAGCATATCCAGCATTCGGTTCACAAGACACCGGCTCAGGCCGGGGCAGATACGACAGGAGGCTATCATCCGCATGAAAGCCCCTTGAGTATGCTGATTCCGCTTGGTGTCCTGTCTGTTGGTGCGGTGTTTGCCGGTTATGTCTTTTCGCCCTGGTTCCTCGATAGCGAGAGCTTCTGGGGCGGCACGATCTATTACAACGAAGGCCTGATGCATGCGATGCACGCGGTTCCGCTCTGGGTAAAACTGTCTGCTACCATTGCCATGCTGACCGGGCTGTTTGTGGCATGGATGGCCTATATCAAAGACCCTTCCATTCCCGGCAAGTTCGTGGCCCAGTTCCGTTCGCTTTACCAGTTTCTCTACCACAAATGGTATTTCGACGAATTGTATAACGCGATTTTTGTCAGGCCTGCTTTCTGGCTGGGCCGTCGTTTGTGGATACTGGGCGATGTCGGGTTTATCGATCGTTTCGGGCCAAACGGCCTGGCCTGGGTGGTTTCACAGGGCACGGTTGCGGCGAGGAAGCTGCAATCGGGATATCTCTATAGCTATGCGCTGATCATGCTGCTTGGTCTGGTTGCCGCGATTACGTGGGTGATGCTGTAATGGGCGGGCTGCCATTCCTTTCCATCATGTTGCTGGTGCCAATGCTTGGGGCGCTGGCCTGTCTGTTCGTGGATGCGAAATCGGCGCGGGGGATTGCGCTGGGTGCAACCCTGATTGATTTTGCGCTCGGCATAATGCTGTGGCTCAATTACGATATTGGCGGTCCCCAATGGCAATTTACTGAACGGGCCGATATTTTCGGTGGCTTCCAGTGGGCGCTGGGCATTGACGGCATTGCCCTGATGCTGATTGTGCTGAGTGTATTCCTGATGCCGATCTGCATTCTGGCGAGCTGGGAGTCGATCCAGAAACGGGTCGGGGAATATTTCGCAGCTTTTCTGTTCATGGAAGTGTTGATGATCGGCGTGTTCGCCGCACAGGACCTGTTCCTGTTCTACATCTTCTTTGAGGCAGGCCTGATCCCGATGTATCTGATTATCGGCATATGGGGCGGGGATAACCGGATCTATGCCAGCTACAAATTCTTTCTTTATACGCTGTTAGGCTCAGTCCTGATGCTCATTGCCATGCTGTGGATGGTGAATGAGGCAGGCACCAGCTTTATCCCGACCCTGATGGCCTATGACTTCCCTGCAGGGGCGCAAAACTGGCTGTGGCTTGCTTTTTTTGCCAGCTTTGCCGTGAAAATGCCGATGTGGCCATTTCACACCTGGTTGCCTGATGCCCATGTGCAGGCGCCAACCGCCGGGTCGGTTATTCTGGCCGGTGTGCTGCTGAAAATGGGCGGGTATGGCTTTATCCGCTTTAGCTTGCCCATGTTCCCCGAAGCCAGTGTGCATTTCGCGTGGCTTGTCTGGGGGCTGTCTATGGCAGCAGTGGTGCTCACCAGTCTTATTGCCCTGGTGCAAAATGATATGAAAAAGCTGATCGCCTATTCCTCAGTTGCCCATATGGCGATTGTAACGATCGGCCTGTTTGCTTTCAATGTGCAGGGGCTGGAAGGCTCGATGATTGTCATGCTTAGCCATGGACTGGTTTCGGGCGCCTTGTTCCTGTGTGTCGGTATTATCTATGACCGTTTGCATACGCGCGAGATTGACCGCTATGGCGGCCTTGCTATCAACATGCCGCAATATGCGGTGTTCTTCATGCTGTTTACCATGGCCAGTATTGGCCTGCCGGGCACCAGTGGGTTTGTGGGCGAGTTTCTCAGTCTTGCCGGAATATACCAGGCATCAAGCTGGGTCGCTCTGGTAGGGACAAGTGGCATCATTCTGGGTGCCGCCTATATGCTCTATCTTTATCGCCGCGTGGTTTTTGGCGAACAGAAACATGAAGATGCGGCAGCCATGCCCGATATCAGCGTGCGGGAATGGCTCATGATGGCACCGATTGCTTTGGCAGTATTGTGGATGGGCGTTTACCCTGAAAGTTTTCTCGCGCCCATGCGGGCAGATATTGCTGCGCTGGATGCACGGATTAGCCGGGCAAAGCCTGAAGGTGATGCACATCCGGAGATCGGCAAGCCGAAGCATTATCCAGCCAATGACATGACGCATGGCGAAGGGCATGACGCATCATCGAGTGATGGTGATACACATGCGGCACTAGCAGAACCCGTAGATCAGGGGGGGGCGGAATAATGGATTTTGTCTCGTCCCTTGCGTTGATCGCGCCTGAACTGGTGCTGGGTGTTTCCGGGCTGGTGCTGTTGCTTGTTGCTGCCTGGGGCGGTGACAGGGCAAGCAGGGCTGTCAATTACCTTACCATCATTGCCATTATTGCCGCAGCCGGATTGACTGCATCTGTCCTGTTTTCTGGCACCAGAGCAGAAGCTTTCGCCGGGCAGATGCAGGTAGATGCCTTCTCCGCCTTTGCCAAACTGCTGGTTTATGCGTCGGCCATTGGCAGTTTGCTGGTGGCGCCGCCATTCTTTGAGCGTATGCGCGCCATGCGGGTGGAATATCCGGTGCTGGTGCTGTTTGCCGTGCTCGGTATGGGTATCATGGTGTCTTCGGGCAATATGCTTACCCTCTATATTGGCCTCGAAATGACGAGCCTTGCCTCTTATGTGCTGGCAGCCTTTTTGCCTGACAGCCGCCGTTCTGCCGAGGCGGGCCTCAAGTATTTTGTATTGGGATCACTGGCTTCGGGTTTTCTGCTTTATGGCATGAGCCTGACTTACGGCTTCACAGGCACAACCAGCTTTGCGGGTATCTCTGCGGCCACGGCTGCCGGTCTTTCCAATGGTGCGCTGTTTGGACTTATTTTCATGCTGGCAGGGCTGGCGTTCAAAATTTCGGCAGTGCCGTTCCATATGTGGACACCTGATGTCTATGAAGGCGCCCCAACACCCGTAACCATGTTCTTTGCTTCGGCACCGAAAGTTGCCGCGATGGCGCTGACAATGCGGGTCGTGTTTGAAGCCTTTGGCACACAGGTCTGGGCTTGGCAGCAGATTGTTATTTTCGCGTCGCTGGCCTCGATTGTTGTTGGTGCACTGGGGGCAATCGGGCAGGATAATATCAAGCGGCTTCTTGCTTACAGCTCGATCAATAATGTCGGCTTCATCCTGATCGGGCTGGCCGCTGCGACGCCGCAAGGAGCCAGCGGGATGCTGGTTTATCTGGTCATTTATGTTGCAATGACACTGGGTTCCTTTGCTGCCGTCCAGATGCTGAGGGACGCAGATGGAAATCCGGTTGAATCCATTGCGCAGATGGCGGGCATGTCTACCTATCGCAAGGTGCTGTCGGCCTGTCTTGCCATGATCATGTTCAGTCTTGCGGGAATCCCGCCACTATTCGGGTTCTGGGGGAAATTTGTTGTTTTCCAGGCCGCTGTTGATGCAGGACTGGTGCCGCTGGCCTTTATTGGTATCGCTGCCAGTGTCATCGGCGCCTTTTATTATCTGAAGGTGGTGAAGGTGATGTATTTTGACACGCCGGTTGATGGTATCACCGGGCAAAGCGGGTGGGAGCCGAAACTGGTTCTGGGAGTTTCTGCTCTGGTCGTATCGCCTCTGGGTTATTTGCTAACCGGGTGTCTGGGCTATTGGGCGGACATGGCAGCATCGGTGCTGTTCCCGATTGCCTGATTCACGCGCCTTGTTTGAGGTTATTCCGGAAACCGGTTCTACCAATGCCGATTTGCTGGAGCGTTTGCGCTCTGGCATCAGTCTGAAAGAGGGAGGCTGGTTACGGGCGGAAAGGCAGACATCCGGACGAGGCAGGCATGGACGTGAATGGATCAGTCCGAAGGGCAATTTATATTGCAGCACGGTTGTCCATCTTCATCCGGATGATCCTTCGCCTGCATCACTCTCGATGGTGGCTGGCCTGGCTGTGTATGATACTATTTCCCGATGCCTCCTTCCCAACACGCCGCTGGTGTTGAAATGGCCGAATGACCTCATGGTTTATGAGGCCAAGATTGCCGGCATTCTGCTGGAGAGGCAGGGCAATAGTGTAGTGGCAGGTTTTGGTGTGAATGTGTCCTGGTCGCCTGAAATTCCTGACAGGGAAACCACCCATATTGTTTATGCCAATGGCAAATTTGCCAATGACGCAGAATCGGTTCTGGATCTGCTTGCGCCTGCCTTTGCGCAGCGTCTGGAGGAATGGCGCAGTGCAGGGCCTCACAACACCTTGCTGGAATGGGCGATACGCAGCCACCGTTACGGTGATATGATCCGCGTAACCGGGAACGATGGAGGGATCAGAAATGCGCATTATCATGGCATCGATTCTGAAGGAGGATTGCGGTTCCAGGCAATCGGGGAGCAGGAATCCGTGTTACGGGCAGGAGACGTGATTCTGGGTTGGCACGACAAGGAGGAAGGCTGACCATGCTACTGGCGATAGATGTCGGGAACACCAATGTTGTTTTTGCCCTGTTTGAAGAGGATGCACTCCGCGCGCGCTGGCGAATTGCCACCGATCCGCGCCGAACGGGCGATGAATATGCTGTCTGGATGCTGCAATTGCTGCAGATAGAAGGAGTCTCGCGTGACCGGATTACGCAGATTATCTATGCCTCGGTGGTCCCGCGGGCAGACCATAACCTCACCGTTCTGGCGCAGAAATATTTTGGCATCACGCCTCTGGTCGCAGGGCAGGGCGAGGCATATTGGGGCTTTGAAATTGATGTGGAGCAGCCCAGTTCACTGGGGGCAGACAGGGCACTGAATATTCTGGCTGCGCATGAGAAATATGGCGGCGATCTGATTGTGGTAGATTTCGGCACGGCGACCAAGTTCGAGGTGGTGGATTTTAATGGCACCTATAAGGGCGGCATCATTGCGCCTGGTATCAACCTTTCCCTCGATGCACTGGTGGGCAAGACAGCCAAATTGCCGCGTATTGCTATTCGTGAACCTGAAACCCGTTCGGTTATTGGCCGCAATACAGAAGACCAGATGCTGATTGGCGTCTACTGGGGGTATGTTGCGATGATTGAAGGGTTAGTGGCACGCATGAAAATGCAAATCGGACGAGAAGTTAAAGTGGTCGCCACCGGCGGGCTGGCTATTCTGTTTGATGAACAGACAGATATGTTTGACGAGGTGGATGCCGATCTCACGATTCAGGGGCTTGCCATTCTTGCAAAGCGTGCGCGACAGTAAAACAGAAGATCCCATGAAGAAAGATTATACCCCGGAAAACGAGCTGCTTTTTGTTGCCCTTGGTGGATCGGGCGAGATTGGAATGAATGTCAATCTCTATGGCTGTGATGGCCAGTGGTTGATGGTTGATCTGGGCATGACATTCAGTGGCAATGAATATCCAGGTGTGGAACTGGTATTCGCAGACCTTGAATTTATAGAAGAACGGCGAGAAAACCTGTGCGGCATTGTCCTGACGCATGGGCATGAAGACCATATCGGCGCGGTTCCATATTTTGCAGCAGATCTTGGCGTTCCTCTTTATGCAACGCCATTTACGGCGGAACTGGTCAGGCGCAAGCTGGAGGAGGCCGGTCTTGTCGATCAGGTTGAACTGAACATTATTAGTGGGCCAGACAGTTTTGCTCTTGGTCCGTTTGATATTTCCTATGTCCCGCTGGCTCACTCTATTGCAGAGGGAAACGCCCTTCTGATCGAGACAGAATATGGCCGGGTGTTCCATACTGGTGACTGGAAGCTGGATGAAGAGCCAATCATTGGTGAACCGGCGACAGAGGCAGAATTGCGCGCTTTGGGGGACGAGGGCATAGATGTTCTTGTGTGCGATTCTACCAATGTTTTCAATCCGGTTGCTAGTGGTTCTGAAGGTGCAGTCTATAAGGGGCTGATGGCAGAAGTTGCCCGTCATCGTGGCAAACGTGTGGTGGTGACGACTTTCGCCTCCAATGTCGCCCGGCTTGAAACACTGGGTGCTGTCGCCCGCGCTTGTGGACGGCAGGTCTGCATTGCGGGCCGCTCGCTGGAGCGCATTCTCGAAGTCGGGCGGAGTTGTGGCTATCTGGCAGATTTTCCTGAGCCTGTGGATTTTGATACCGCAATGGGCCTGCCGCGCGGCGAGGTTCTGGTTATTGCGACGGGCGGACAGGGGGAGCCGAGAGCGGCCCTCTCGCGCATGGCTGAGGACCAGCACCCGATTGAGCTTGTCAGCGGCGATGTGGTGCTCTTTTCCAGTCGCCAGATACCGGGTAACGAAATTGCTATCGGACGGGTGCAGAACCAGCTTGCGTCTCGCGGTATTGTCATGGTGACAGACCGACAGGCAGAAATTCACGTATCCGGTCACCCCGGAGCACCTGAGCTTGCGGCACTCTATAGCTGGCTCCGCCCGCAGACACTGGTTCCGGTGCATGGTGAAATACGACATATGGCCGAGCAGGCCCGTCTGGGAAAAAGGCAGGGTATCCCTGATCAGATCGTCCAGAAAAATGGTGATCTGCTCCGGCTTGCGCCCGGAAAGCCGGGCAAGCTGACAGAGATATTTACCGGAAGGCTGGTTCTGGACGGAGATATTCTCGTTCCGGCAGATGGCGAAGCAATAACCATGCGTCGCCGGATGGCACGCGATGGGATGCTCATCGTTGTGCTGGATGAGAAAAACCGTGCGAGCGTTGAAGGCTTTGGTCTGCCGCTGGATGAGGACTATGCTGACTTCGTGACAGAAGCGAGGCAGGATGTGGCTGACGCGATTACCAAATTACGCGGGCCGGCGCGTAAAGATCGTGAAGAAATCCGTGAAGCTGCCAGAATCGCTGCCAGACGGGCAGCAAATCGCTGGTGTGGGAAAAAAGCGCAGGTGCGCGTGATCCTGACAGGCAAAAGCTGATGGAGTGGACATCCGTTCTTGCTATATACGCCCTGTTCTGGGTTATGTGCGCGTTTCTACTGCTGCCTTTTGGTGTCAAGACCCATGAAGAGCTGGGGGTTGAGAAAACACCTGGCCAGGCGGATAGTGCACCGGGTAATTTTCGTCCCTGGCGTATTGTGCTTCTGGCAACTGTTCTCGCAGGGGGCGCTACAGCGCTTTATGTAGCCAATTATATCCATGGATGGATCACTGTTTCGGATCTCGATCTACTGAATAATTCCTGAGCCTGAATATCACCGGGGAACACTGCGGCAGAACGGCATGGCGGTGGACAGCTGGCGGCCGATATGCAAAACCTGTAGCCGGAGAAGAGCTGGGCGGACATATATATTGTGCCGGTGCAGTTAATTTCTCCCGGTGTTCAGGGTCCGGCGGCTTTTGAGAGCAAAGCAGGAGATTGTGCGACTTCATGCCCGGAATGCCCTCCTATCATGCTATTGCGGCAATGCTCGTGACGCTTGGCATGTTTATCGCTTTTGCCCGTGGACGGATGCCGGTTGAGATTGTCTCCCTGCTGACGATAGCGGTTATTGCCGTGGGGCTGTATTTTTTTCCCCTTCCCGGAACCGCGCCGACAGATGGTTTGCAATTGGCTTTTTCCGGCTTTGGTCATTACGCTCTGATCACGATTTGCGCCTTGATGATCATGGGGCGGGGGCTGGTCGTGACAGGTGCGCTGGAACCTGCAGCGCGCGCGCTTGAACAGGTGTGGAAAATCAATATTCAACTGGGCCTGCTCGTATCCCTGCTGCTGGCATTTTTTCTTTCCATGTTCGTAAATGATACGCCGGTTCTTGTGCTCCTCCTGCCAATTTTCGTGCAATTGGCCGCGCGCGGGGCAATGCCTGCATCCAAAACCCTGATGCCTCTTAATGCCGCTGTGCTGATAGGCGGGATGTCAACCACAATTGGCACATCCACCAATCTTCTGGTCGTGTCCATTGCGACGGATCTTGGTATGCCACATATGAATGTTTTTCATTACGCTCCGATTGTGGCCATGGCTGCCGTGGTGGCATTGCCATATCTGTGGCTGGTCATGCCCCGACTTCTGGGTGATAATAGCGTAACCGACACCGGTGATAAACGCCGGTTTCATGCACGACTGCGCCTTGGGCCGGATTCAATTCTGAATGGCAAGGAACTGGCTGCTGTCTTGCCGCGCCTGCCTGCGGATCTGGATTTTCTTGACGCGCCGGATCGGCCATTTGTGTCGCAGGACAGGGTGCGTATCGCCGGAACACATGATGCGCTGGAAGACGCTGTGCGTACTCTTAAAGGGGAGATCGCACCGGGCTGGGTAATTGACCGCATCCGGCGGCGTGCATCTGAAGGTGGACGCGATATTCTGGTTGTCGAGATGGCGGTTACAGCGGATTCACGCCTGATTGGCCGGACACTGGCAACCTCCGGTGTGGCCGATCTTTATGGGGTGGCTGTGCTGGGTATCCACCGGCCAGAAAAGATAATCGGAGAACGTGACCAGTACAGCGATGGCGGAGATATCCGGATTACAGAAGGAGATGTTCTTCTGGTTATGGGTGTTCGGCCAGATCTTTCCAGTTTCTCACGCAATGATAGCCTGTTGCAACTTGATGGAGTCAAGGAATTACCGCGTCGGTCGAAGGCGGTTCTGGCGCTGATCATCATGGGAGGATCGATCGGACTGGCATCCTTTGGTCTGGTGCCCATTGCCATTTCGGCACTGATTGGTGCAATCCTGATGTTTGTGACCGGATGTGTGAAGTTTGATCGCGTTGGGCGTGCATTGTCAGCCAAAGTCATTGTGCTGGTCGCTGCGAGTATTGCCGTTGGACGGATCATTCTGGATAGCGGTGCGGCAGAATGGCTGGGCGTGGTGCTGGCTGCGGGGTTACAGTTTTTGCCGCCGGCAGTCATTCTTGCCACTATCATGCTGTTTGTAACCGTTCTCACCAATTTTGCTTCCAATGCCTCGGCTGCGACAGTGGGGACACCGATTGCCTTTAACATTGCCTCGCAACTTGACCTTCCGCCTGAGCCCCTGATTCTGGCTGTGCTGTTTGGTTGTAATTTGTGCTATGCCACGCCCATTGCCTATCAGACGAATATGCTGATTATGGCAGAAGGAAACTACCAGTTTCGTGATTACATGCGATCAGGCGTGCCACTGGTTTTATTGATGGTCACAACCTTGTCATTGCTGTTGGTTGTAACTTACGGGATTGATCTGTAGCTCCGGTATTTTGATAAAAGCGGGGGGTAATATAATGAGAATAGATAAAAAAATATCTCTTTCACTGGCTGCGCTGGTTGTGGCCAGCCTGTCTGGGGCCAGCTCCGCCATGGCAGATAGTCTGCATGATAGCGTCATGGCCAAAATGCCTGACCTGATGAACATGTACCGGGATTTGCACGCACATCCGGAATTGAGTTTTCAGGAAATCCAGACCGCTAAAAAGCTGGCTAACCGGGTGCGCAAGCTTGGTTATGAAGTGACTGAAGGCGTGGGCAAGACAGGCGTTGTTGCTGTTATGCGCAATGGCGAAGGCCCTACCGTTCTGATCCGGGCTGATATGGATGGCCTGCCTGTCAAGGAGCAAACCGGATTACCCTTTGCATCGCAGGAAACAGGCGTTCCCGCATCAGGCGTTGAAGGCGGCATTATGCATGCGTGCGGACATGATACGCATATGTCCGCATGGCTTGGAACGGCGGAGTATCTGGCTGAAAACAAGACCCAATGGCAAGGAACGGTGGTGATGATCCTGCAGCCGGCAGAGGAACTGGGTGAAGGGGCGCTCGCCATGCTGAATGATGGCCTCTATTCCCGTTTTCCCAAACCGGATTATTTGCTCGCTTTTCATGATGCTGCGCAGATGCCTGCCGGAATGATCGGCTATTCTTCGGGCTATGCGCTGGCCAATGTTGACAGTGTGGATATTGTGGTGCGTGGCGTGGGTGGGCACGGCGCATATCCACAAACGACCAAAGATCCGATTGTGCTTGCGTCATCCATTGTTGAGAAGCTGCAAACGCTTGTCAGTCGGGAAAGCAACCCTCTTGACCCTGCTGTTGTAACTGTCGGCAGCTTTCATGCAGGCGCCAAGCATAATATCATTCCCGATGAAGCCCGTCTGCAACTGACGGTCAGAAGCTATTCCGATGAATCGCGCAAGCTTCTGCTGGATGGTATTGCCCGTATCGCCCGCGGCGAAGCCATAGCTGCCGGAATCCCGGATTCCCTGATGCCTGAGGTCACGGTTGAGGATAATTACACGCCCTCAACCTTCAATACGCCTGATTTTACCAATGCGGTCATGGGCAAGCTGCGTCAGCGATTTGGGGAGCAGCGTGTGCTTGAAGTGCCTTCTGTCATGGGAGGGGAAGACTTCGGTCAGTTCCATCGTGCTGCGCCGGACAGCACAGAATCACTTATTTTCTGGGTTGGTGGCGTTCCTCAGGCGGATTGGGACAAGGCGCAGGCCGGGCAAAAAGAGCTTCCTTCTCTTCACAGCCCTTTCTGGGCACCGGATGCGGAAAAGGTGATTGCGACTGCAACTGAAGCATTAAGCGCGGCTACGGTAGACCTGCTTGCACCACCAAAAGATGGGTAGCCTGTCGCACATCATGATAGCATGATATGCGCAGGGAATGATAAAAGCAGCAGTGACAGAGGATTTTCTGGCCATGCTGGCTGCCGAGCGCGGTGCAGCCGGCAATACTCTGGCAGCCTATCGTCGCGATCTTGAAGGCGCCCAGGCTATTATTGGTGATCTGACGCAGGCGGATCGGGGTGCACTTCAGTCCCTGATGCAGGAATGGTCTGCTCTGGCACCGTCAAGTGTTGCGCGTAAAACTTCTGTTTTACGCCAGTTTTACGGCTTTCTGATGGATGAAGGCTATCGCAATGATGACCCATCTTCTGGTATGGCGCGGCCACAAACCCGGCGACCTCTCCCGAAAATCCTGAACCATAACCAGGTAGAGGCATTGTTTCAGCAGGCCGAGAATGAGGCGTCGCAAGATCACCCTGCAGCAATACGGATGCTGACATTTCTCGAACTGCTATATGGCTCAGGCCTGCGGGCCACTGAGCTGGTATCCTTGCCGTTGGCATCGGTTCCTCGTGATGCTCCTTTTCTGACATTAAAGGGAAAAGGAGGGCAGGTGCGGATGGTCCCTGTCAGTGGTCGCGCATCTCAGGCCCTGCAACGCTGGCTTGCCCTGAGACCCGATAATGGCCCGTTTCTTTTTCCGTCCCGTGGCAAGCATATCAGCCGTATCAGACTGTTTCAGCTGGTAAAGGAGCTGGCGATACGTGCGGGCCTGCCTCCTGAAAAGGTCAGTCCGCATGTGCTGCGCCACGCCTTTGCCACGCATTTGCTGGAAGGCGGTGCGGATTTACGACAATTGCAGATGCTTCTGGGTCATGCGGATATTGCCACTACGCAAATATATACGCATGTTGACAGCGCCCGTCTGGTCGCACTGGTGAATGAAAGGCACCCCTTGGCGGAAAGGGCATTATCAAACAGGGCTTTTTCCCGGCCAGCAAGCGTCCGGCCGGACGCAAGCTCTCTTGTCGAGCGGGAAAAGTCCGACTACAGCGACGGGGCATAATGCTGAATCAATCTCGCTGCTTCAGTTCCTTGTTGACGCATCGCATTTTCGAAAAAACGGTTTCCACATTTTCGCGCGGTGCTCAGGCGGAGACCCAATGACATCCTATCTTGAATTTGAAAAACCGGTTGCCGAACTTGA
>JBKEEC010000296.1:0-1700 GCA_047975785.1 Sphingomonadaceae bacterium
CCGGCGCCAGCGTGGCACAGGTAATCGTATTCGGTGTAATCTTGTTGTCCGATACCACCACATTATGCTGGGTCACTGTCCCGCTATTGGTCGCGGTCACGCTATAGCTCAGCGTGTCATTCAGCGTGATCGAACCCGAACCATCCTCATCGGCATTATTCGTCATCGCCTTGGCAATCGACAGGCCCGGCGTGCCGACAACTTCGACACTTTCACTCAGATCGTCGCCAGTGGTTGAACCATCTGGTTCAACTCCTGATGCCGCAGTGGTCGTGTTGGTGATGGTGGAGCCATAAGTGCCCGGATCAGCCGTGCCTTCCAGAGAAAGCGTGGCAGTCGCGCCATTGGCAAGCGTGCCAATGCTCCACAAACCACTACCCGCATTGTAGCTGCCCTGACTCACGGTGCCATTGCCGGCAGTCGCCGTCATTCCAGTGGGAAGCAGGTCTGTGAGGGTAACACCTGTTGCTTGCGACGATCCGTTGTTCCTGACTGTGATCAGGAAACGGACAATATCACCTTCAAGCGGAGTAGCGTTACCGGAAGCCAGAGTTTTTACCGTTACCAGATCAGCGACCTTGTCGTTAATGGTATGGGTTGCAGTGAGCCTGGGCGTTGCGCCGCAAGAACTCGTGGAGGCGATCAGATATTTGGTCGTGTCTGGTGTAATGGAAAAGTCAATTGTTTCCGACCCCTCCAGCACAGTGTCATTGATTATGTTGATGCCCAGAGGGAATACTTGTTGATCGTATACGCCGGCAGGGATTGTAACTGTGAAAGTGGATGTCCCTGATGGGGTGGTATAGTCAGAACCGAGTGTGGCGGACCCTCCGGTAATGTTAACCGTGATGGCAGTCGCGGACGTGAAAGTGCCATTGATGATCAGGCCCGGCATAGTTGGCGTTGAAGCACCCTCGACCGAGGAGGTCGCTGCTGGGGAGAACTCGACAAACGGCTTCAGGCTGATCTGTATCGCATCAAGGAAGTTCCCGCCCGAACCCGGATCGGGAGTGGTGAACTGTATCCGCTGAAGTCCGCTCGCGCCGGTGTAGGTTGCCACCCCGTTGCGATAGCTCCACGCGGTTGTATCGGATGTCTGAGAAGTAAAAATCGATTGCAGAACAGCGCCTGAGGAATTTGCAATCTCAAACCGGGCTGTCTGTAGTGTTACTGGCTGCCCTGCACGAGCTCGGTGCGCAAACCGCCAGTTGAATGATTCACCGGAAATCAGGCAGACATTCTGATAGATGCTGGCGTTGACATAGGCGTTCATCTCAGCATGAACCTGCCCGGCAGCGGAAGTAACACCCAGAAAACCGCTATCCCACAATTCGATGCCATTCGGGTCTGTGCTCTCCCAGCCGGGAACCGAGGTGGCCGGAAAAATCTGCCAGTTTGGCAGACCCGTGCCTTGTGGGTTGTTAGCCTCGAAACTTTCGTTGACCATGGACCGCTGCGCTTGCGCACTGGCCTGCCCCGGCACAAACGCAGTCATCGCCAGCAATATGGCTGTCATCAGGACGGAGATTTTTCCAGAGATATCAAACCTGAACATATTACACCGCAACATAAAAAATATGCTGCACCGTGTAGAATATAATGGTTAATCAGAACCTAGGTGAATGTGAAAAATTGTAAAATTATACAAGTAATAGATTGGCCGCTTCATATAAAATACTGTCTGTTTAATGAAATTTTCG
>JBKEEC010000297.1:0-3392 GCA_047975785.1 Sphingomonadaceae bacterium
ATGATCAGATCGCTTTAGGTAAGGAAACGTAGTGCGTGATGCCAAAAACTGGCATCCACTTTATACCGGACCCTGATGAGGTTGTTTCTTCGGGATATGGCAAGCCCGTGCGGGGCCTGAGAGGAGCCAACCCCGTATGAGTCAGCATTACAGCTTTGTGCTGTAACATTGAATCAGGTGCCATGCTGCAGCAGGCTGAAACGCCCGGACCCGCATGGGGCCTGAGCGCCATCAATTCCGGACGCGCAATTATCAATCGCGCCGCTACAGCATTGGGGTTAATGTTGCATCATTTGCGATGCTGTATTCCTTTGTTGTTCGCATTTCCGAACCGAAAAAGTTTATCAATCCAGAGTGATGTCAGTTGATTACGACACTCACCGCGCGGCGGTTTTGTGCCCAGGCTGCTTCGTCAGAGCCAAGTGCAAGAGGCCGTTCCTTGCCATAGCTCACCGTCTGGATGCGGGTAGCGAGAACGCCAACGCTGACCAGATAGTTTTTCGCGGCATTGGCGCGACGTTCACCCAGAGCAAGGTTATAGTCTCGCGTGCCGCGTTCATCGCAATGACCTTCAATCGTGACATTCACACCGGGATTGCTCATCAGATATTGCGCCTGAAGCTGCAGGGTGGATGCGTCCTGACTATCAATATTATAGCGGTCCGTATCAAAGAAAATTACATTTGCACCGTTTACACCGGCCAGAAAATGCTCCTGCGTTCCCACAATAAGCGCGGCGTCGGGCCGGTTTGTTGTTGGTCCTTCAGGTTGCGTGGTGGGGTTCGGATCAGGCGGTAATGTATCGGGTGCGGTTGTCTTGCAGGCAGACAGGGCAATTGTTCCGGCAAGCAGCGCGGCGGTAAAGACGGTTTTGTTCATGGGCATTTTCTCCTCACTCTTCCGAATCGCCCCCGATTGGCAGCGCAATGCTGCAGTTAGTAGATACAGATTATGGTAAAACCGGACCCCATGCCGGGTCAGATGCGTTAACCGGAGTTGGCAGACGCCGTTCATTCTCTCCGGTCAGGTCCACTTGCCATAGCGATGTGTCGCCGCGGCCTCGCTGGGTGCGAAAGAATTGAATAATACGGCCATTGGGTGCCCATGTTGGTGCTTCGTCTTGCCAGCTATTGGTCAGAAAGCGCATATTCTGGCCTTGCGGGTTCATTACCGCAATGCGGAAGTTTCCTCCCATATGGGTAAATGCGATCTGATCACCGCGCGGGCTCCACTCCGGCGTAGCAGAACGGCCACCGAAAAAGCTCAATCTGCGCTGATTGCTGCCATCCGCATTCATCACATAGATTTGCTGACTGCCGGAACGGTCACTTTCAAAAACAATCCTGCTGCCGTCGGGAGAATAGGAGCCGCCAATGTCAATGCCGGGTGTGTCGGTTAGTCTTGTGCTGGCTCCGCCTCCGGCAGAAACGCGGTATATATCGGTATTGCCGTTTACAGCCATGGAATAGAGCACCCATTTCCCGTCAGGGCTCCAGCGCGGTGCGAAGGTGGGGTTGCTGCTTTGCGTTACCAGCGTTTGCCTGCCCGTGCCGATATCATAAGAATAGATACGTGGGTTTCCGTCAACATAGGACAGGTAAAGCAGTTTGCGGTAATCAGGTGAATAACGCGGGGTCAGCGCCATGGACCGGCCAGTGGTGATAAAGCGGTGATTGGCCCCGTCGGAATCCATGATTGCCAGACGTTTGACCCGGTTATCCTTGGGGCCGGTTTCCGCGATATAGGCGATACGGCTGTCAAAAAACGGGCTTTCTCCCGACAGACGTGAGTAGACAAGGTCAGCGCATTTATGTGCGGCCCGGCGCCAGTCTGACGGGGCGACAACCCAGCCTTGACGGATCAGTTCGCTTTGCAATTGCACATCATACAAATAGCAGCCGACCGTGAGTTTTCCTCCTGTCGAGGCACGAACATAGCCTTGCACAAGCATTTCGGCGCTGCGGTTCTGCCATGTGGGCCAGGATGGTGCTGTAATCTGGGCATAGGAAGGCTGGGGCAGGGCATCAGGCCCGGTCGGCTTGAACAGGCCGTTATTCTTCAGATCAGCGGTGATGACGCGGGCCAGTTCACGGCCCAGTGCAGCGGTACCTTGCGAATTAGCTGGTGTGGGCTGGTCGCGATCCGTCGCAAAACCGGCAATAGCAATACCCAGATCATCGAGATTGCCTTCAAAGGAAACCGAGCCGACAAGTCCACCATCATCATCTGTCTGGTCAACTGTTTGCACCGGCTGGTCTGGCGGCAGGGGCGCACCAAGATCCTGTGCCGAAGCGGGCAGGGCGATGAGCAAGGCGAAGGCAATGGTCAGATTTTTCATTGCGACAATTTCCAGTCAAAGCTGAAGGTTACTGATTTCCAGGCGTTATAGTAATTGTCCGGCAGATCGAAGGGCGCCGCAACCTGAACCGCACGGATTGCCTGTTCGGCATGGCGGGCAGCCTGCGCCCTGTTTACATCATTTACCCCTGTCTGGCGACGGACAACAGGCTTGCCTGCCAGTGAGCCATCAGGGTTTAGCCGGAAAGACAAAATGGTGACGATTTTCTCTACCTCAGGCCCGCTGGGCGGTTGCCAGTGAGGCTTGATCTGCCGCGCCATGGCCTGAACCAGAGATGCGCGGGCACTCGCACCGATTTGCGCTGCCGGAACGCGTGTATCATTTGAAGATGCGCTTGATCCTGCACCTTCAAGAAAATTGCTCCCGACACGGCTGCCCCCACTGCGTTGTGTTGGCCTGGGCTTGCTGGAAGACCGGGATGGAGTTGTCCGGGAAGGTGTTGCGGCGCGAGGGCTGGGCGCCGGGCTGGGTTTTGCGCGGGGCGCCGGACTGGGTTTTGCGCGGGGCGCCGGGCTGGGTTTTGCGCGTGGTTGTGGCGCGGGTGTTGCAACCTGAACGGGGGCAGGTAACGGATCTGGCCGGGTCTGGCTTTCTGGTTGGGGCATGTCTGGCTGGGGCGGGGCAGGTATATCCGACAGTTCGGGGGCTTCGGCGGCACGGCTTTGCGCGACCGGATCAGGCGCGGTCGATTGCAATCCGACCTCGGTTGCGAGTGTCACGCTCATCCGCTCCGGCTCTGGCAGAGGCGGGTCACGATCAGGCTGCATGAGCAAAATCGCCACAAGCCCAAGATGCAGCAATACCGCAGCACAGAGTGCGGCCCATTCTTCTTTGCGGAGAGTTGCTGTGTCCATGGATCTGTCAGGCTATGGCGCGTCAACTGAACCGTTGGTGACCAGAGATATGGAATGAAAGCCGGAGCGGTTCAACTCTCCCATCACGGCCATGACCCGGCCATAGTCCAGAGCGCGATCTGCGCGAAGGGTAATTTGCGGTGGCTCCCCCTGATTTGCGGCCTGCAATTGCTCCAGCG
>JBKEEC010000298.1:0-10345 GCA_047975785.1 Sphingomonadaceae bacterium
AGGTTGAGACTCTGGCTGATTTCAGTGCCAAGGTTCCCAATGTCAGCCTGCAGCCGGTTGGCGCATTCCAGTTCGCCTCTGCTTTCAGCATTCGCGGCCTTGGCTTTGCAGACGTGGAATCCTCGGCTGAACCGGCTGTCGGGGTTGAAGTGGACGGTGTCTATCTGGCGCGCAATGTGGGTGCCCTGCTCGATCTGTTCGATATTGAAGGTGTTCAGGTTCTGCGCGGTCCGCAAGGTACATTGTATGGCCGCAACACGATTGGCGGTGTTGTCAGCGTCCGCTCTGCTCGTCCGGATGATGAATTTGGCGGAAAATTCCAGGGCACAATCGGCAGCTATGGCCGCCGTGAAGCACGCGCCATGGTCAAGACTCCGCTCAACGATTCTCTGGGCTTCAAAATTGCTGGTCTTTACAAGGATTATGACGGTTATATCGACAATGCGGATGGCCGCTCACTGCCCAAGGAACGCACCCGTTCTGTCCGCGGCACGCTGACATTCGAATCCGGCGATTTCGATTCAGCCCTGATTGCCGACTACACCAAGCTGAAAGGCGACGGCCCCGGTTTTGAAAATGCCAGCCTGCCGACCATGGTGCTGCCTGTCCGTGGCTATCCGGCCGATCAGGATGGCGAACCTTATACAACCTATGCAACTGACTCCAACGCGCTCATGCTTGAAACATGGGGTGTCACTCTGGAGATGAATGCCTCGCTGCCCATCGGCACATTCACTTCCATTTCCGGTTACCGCAAAACCAATCAGTCAACCGACAGCGATTTTGACGGTGAACCTGTGCGTTTCCTTCAGGTTGATCGCCGCGAAGATCACTACCAGTTCAGTCAGGAAATGCGTCTGGCCGGTGATGTCGGCAATCTGAACTATGTTGTTGGCGGATATTTCCTGGCGCAGGAATATAATATCGGCACCCATCAATACGGCACGCTGTTTGGCACGCCGGACGCTGGTTCCACTCTCTATTCCTCACAATATAACGATTCTGTCGCCGTATTTGGCCAGCTTGATTATGAAATATTCCCGTATTTCACTATCAGTGCCGGTGGCCGCTGGGGTCATGAATACAAGCGCTTCACCATCCAGCCGCTTTTTTATACTGCGCCAGAAACATTCAATGCGTCGTTCAACAAGTTCACGCCCAAGCTTGGTATCAATTACAAGCCTTCGAATGACCTGATGTTCTACGCACAATATTCGGTTGGCTACCGGTCCGGCGGGTTCAACGGTCGCGCCAGCAATTTTACGGTTGTTGGTCCTTACAGCCCTGAAACCGTCAAAAACTACGAAGCAGGCTTCAAGAGCCAGTTCCTTGATCGCAAGGCAACCCTCAATGCCACCATCTTCCAGATGGACTATGAAGACCAGCAATTGTCCGTGCAGGAGAGCATGGGCAATATCAACCAGACTCTGGTGCGCAATGCGGCATCGTCGCGGTATAAAGGTGCTGAAATCGAACTGGGCCTTCGTCCCGGTGGCGGATTCACCATAAATGGTTCGCTGGGCTACCTTGATGCAAAGTTCAATGATTTCATTGCCAATCTTGGAGACGGGCTGGGCACGATTGACCGATCAGCCCTGCCGATTGCCTTTGCTCCGAAATGGAGTGGTGGCATTACAGCAAACTGGACCGGTTATGTCGGGCCGGGTGAGCTGTCTGCCCAGACAAGCATGGTGCACTCCAGCTCCCAATATACCACATTCACTGCGGTAAACGGGTATAGCGACCTGACCTTGCGCAAGGCCAATACGAAGTTCGATGCCAGCCTTTCCTACAAGCTGGACAATGGCCTGCGCTTTGCTGTCTGGGGCAAGAACCTGACAGACAAGGTCGTGATGAATAACACCTTCACGGTGGGCAACCTCATGGCGCCGCGTGTCTATCAGCCACCGCGGGAATTCGGATTTGACGTAGGCTACGAATTCTGACCACTCCGCCGCACAACGCAAGCCCGGAGGAAAGGCATAAGGAAATAGCCTGCCTTTCCTCCGTATAGCTTGTCCCAGGGGAGAATGGGGCTGCCTCATTCTCCTCTTATTCACTCTGCACTGCCCCAAGCATTCCGGAGTGCTGACACCCCCGGCATCCCTGAACTGCATCACTGCAATCTGGTATTAATTTGAAGGGAAGATACCATCGATCTCAATCAGTCAGTTCGCCGTGCAGCAGCAATCAGGCCGAATATAACCGCAATCATTGACGGGGATCGTCAGCGTTGCTGGGCAGAAACAGCCGACCGTATCGCCCGCATTGCCGCCAGCCTTTCAGGCCTGGGTGTCAGGCCGGGAGACCGGATTGCGATTCTGGCAAATAATGGCGCAGGATATTACGAAACCCTGTTTGCGTCATTCTGGATCGGTGCCGTAGCCGTGCCGCTCAATACACGTCTGGCTGGCCCGGAACTTGAATTCCAGATTTCTGACTCTGGCGCACGAATACTGGCAAGCGAGGCCAGCTTCGGTCATCACATGGCCGGATTACGCCGCAGCGGCGTGCAGACAATTCTCGATATTGGTGCAGATGGCGACCTGCCCGACGCAGACAGGCGGCTGGATGATCTGCTCCATGCCGATCCGGTATCGGCAGAATATCTATCCGATGATACACTCGCCGGCATATTCTATACAGGCGGAACAACCGGCCTGCCAAAGGGCGTGATGCATACACATGGCAGCCTTCATGCCATGGCCGTCAATCTGGTCATGCAGCTTCGTCTCGATAGCGACACCATCATTCTTCATTCGGCCCCGATGTTCCATCTGGGCGACTTTGCGACATTTGTTGCCACTCTTCTGGGGGCGACCCATGTTTTCATCCCTGCTCTGGACGATGTCTCCATGCTGGACGCGATCGAGACACATGGTGTCACCCACAGCTTCACTGTGCCGGCAGTGATAGACCGTATCGCCCGCGCAAACGACCTTGCCACGCGCGACCTGTCCCGCTTGCGTGTGCTGGGCTATGGCGGCGCGCCCATGCCATGGGGAACCTATATCAATGCCAGGGAAAAACTCCCTGCAGTTGATTTTATTCAAGGTTTTGGCATGACTGAAATGCCTGCTGTCACATTCCTGCCCGAGAAATACCATCGCGGGGAAGATCATGCACAAAAGCTCAAATCCGCCGGTCAGCCCAGCTATGGCTATGAAATCCGTATCGTCGACCAGGAAGGTCGCGATGTGCCGCGTGGCACATTGGGAGAAATCATAGGACGCGGGGATAATGTCATGCGCGGTTACTGGAACCGCGAGGCGGAAACAGGCGAAGCGCTCCGCAATGGCTGGATGCACAGTGGAGATGCAGGATATATGGACGAGGAAGGCTTCGTCTATATCACGGATCGCTTCAAGGACATGATTGTGAGTGGCGGCGAGAATATCTACTCGATAGAGGTAGAAAATGTCGTCTCGGCGCACCCGGCTGTTCTGGAATGTGCCGTCATCGGCGTTCCTGACCAGAAATGGGGCGAACGCGTCCACGCCATCGTTTCACTCAAAGATGGCACCGCGCTCGACAGCGAGACGCTGATCGCCTTTTGTCGTGAGCGGATTGCCGGATACAAGATCCCGCGCAGCCTTGAAGTTCATGATGGGCCGCTCCCGCGCAGTGCGGCTGGAAAAGTCTTCAAAAAGGCACTTCGCGCCCCCCATTGGCCAGACAGCGCGCAATAGTGTCAATATGGAACGGTTAACTCAGACGCTTGTCATTGGGACCAAAGGAAGGGACCGGCCCCCAGTCCTGGGTAACCGCTTCAATCATGGCGTCGATTTTATCATGCCCGATACGATGTTTCAGTTCGGCAAACATCATGCGGGCGATATGTTGGGCATCACTGCGCATCGCATCCCCCTGCTCTGTCAGATTTATGATGCTGCCGCGTTTGTCATCGGGGTCAGGCTTCAGGTGGAACAGTCCCTTCTGGATGATCATTCCGATCGTGCGATGCACTGCCTGTCGCGTAAGACCAAGACTGCGCGCAATTTCCGACGGGCGCCTCATGTCGAGAATGACATGAATCATAATCATGGATTCCGGTCGCGTCAGGACAGGCCACCCCCGCGCTTTCAAAGATCGCTGAAGACCTTCATCGAACCACTCAAACCCCTGCAAAAGAGGAATGATAAGATAAGCTGGTTTGGCAAGATACACGCATTACTCCGGAAATCAGGTCATGTCCTCTGCTCATGCCGTGATTATCCGTATCTTGCAACATCCCACGGTTTTTCTGTCGCAGGCAAGAGGTATAGCTATGGATATTGAAATAATCGCCGAGGGTCTGGGTTTTCCCGAAGGCCCGGTTGCCATGCGCGACGGGAGCCTGCTGGTTGTAGAGACACAGCGGGGAAGATTGACCCGCATCAGCGCGGCCGGAACGGTTGAGGTCGTGGCGGAAACCGGCGGTGGCCCCAATGGCGCTGCCATCGGGCCGGACGGCGCCGTTTATATCTGCAATAATGGCGGTTTTGAGTGGCACGAAGCTAATGGCATGGTCATTCCCGGCCATCTGCCGGAAGATTATACGGGCGGCTCGATCCAGAAAGCAGATCTTGCCACGGGCGTCGTAACTACCTTGTATGATCAGTGCGACGGTGTTGCCCTGCGCGGCCCCAACGACCTTGTTTTTGATAGCAAGGGCGGGTTCTGGTTCACAGATTTTGGTAAATCGACACCCCGGTATCGTGACCATGGGGCAATCTATTACGCCAAGGCCGATGGCAGCCATATTGAGCGCGTTCGCGGTGAAATTCTCTCCCCGAACGGGATTGGCCTGTCTCCTGATGGAACCTGCCTTTATTTTGCCGATACGGTGACAGGCAGGCTGTTTGCCATTGATCTGGATGGTGATGGCAAGCCACTCGCCCCTCCTGCACCCTGGCTGCCGGGACGCCTGATTGCCACCCTGCCTGGCTATCAATTGCTCGACAGTCTCAAGGTAGAGGCGAATGGCAGAATCTGCGTGGGCACGCTCATCAATGGTGGAATTACCGTATTTTCACCTGACGGCACCTTTGACCATATTTCTTTTCCCGATCTGTCGATCACCAATCTGGCCTTTGGCGGCGAAGACATGCGCGATGTCTGGGCCACAGGGTCCAGTTCCGGGAAAATCTACCGCTGTCGCTGGCCACGCCCCGGCCTGCCGCTGGCCCATTACACCTGAAATAAAACCAAGGGAGAGACACATGGCTGGCAATATTACAAGACGCGGTGCGCTAACAGGCATGGCCACGGGCGTGGCTGCATCTGCGGCAGGGTTTCCGGCAATCCTCAAGGCAAATCCGTCCAGACGCCCCAATTTCCTGTTTATCATGACCGATCAGGAATTTGGTCCGGCAAGCTACCCCAGCGGACTGATGGACTATTTGCCATCGCATCAATGGCTGTTTGAAAAAGGCACGTCATTTCTCAATTACCATGTGCAGACAACGCCGTGCAGTCCGTCGCGTTCAAACATCTATACCGGCCAGCATACCCAGCATACCGGAATTTTCATCAATTCCGACAATGACCCGAAACCGCAATTGCCTGTCGATATGCCAACGATAGGCACCATGCTGCGTGATGCGGGCTATCACACCTCTTACAAGGGTAAATGGCACCTTTCCTCTATCAATGAGAAACGTGGCTGGGACATGGCCCCGACCGCGCGCTATCCGGTCACAACCGACTATCTCGAACCTTACGGTTTTTCCGATTACAGTTTTTACGGCGAACCGATTGGCCTGACATGGGACGGCTACGCCACCGATCAGCTGGTCTCCGGTGATGCTGCCAGACTGATTCTCGATCGCAACAGGGTATTCGACGGGGACAAGCCCTGGTTTCTGGTCGTTAACCTCGTCAACCCGCACGATATCATGTTCTATGATGCCACCGGAGAGCAGTCCCGGACCCGGATCGCACCGGATGCGCTTGGCCCTGTCCTGCCTCCTCCGGGCGATCCGTTATACGCACAGGATCTGGGCTTTGACCTGCCCGACAGCTTTTATAGTGATGACCTGTCTACCAAGCCCGAAGCACATCGCGGCATTTCGGATTTCAACGATGTCTTTTACGGAGCCATGCCGCGCGATGATACCGCATCATGGAGGCGGTTTGTAAACTATTACTGTAATTGCCTGCGCGATGTGGATCGCAATGTCGCCCGGCTGCGTTGGGCGCTGGAACAGGCTGGTGCGCTGGATAATACCATTATCATTTATACCAGCGACCATGGCGAACGCGCCGGGGCACACGGAATGCGCCAGAAAGGCGGGACAATCTACCGCGAGGAAACCAATGTCCCGATGTTTGTCATTCATCCCGATGTGGCGGGCGGAAAAACGACCAAAAGCCTGATGAGCGCCATTGATATTGCTCCAACATTGCTGGGTCTTGCCGGCGTATCCCGGGACGAATGGCAAACACGCTATCCGGGGTTGAAAGGGGTTGATGTCTCATCCCTTGTCGCCAGTCCCGACACCACAACCGCGCGCGACAGGAGCGGGCATTTATTCAATTATGCGGTGATGCATTACTGGGCTACGCTGCCGCCCGGCCCTGATGGCGAGCGCCGCTATGATCTTGGCAAACGCCGACTACACCGGGGTATTCATGACGGGAGATACAAGTTCGCCCGCTATTTCGCCCCTCGTGACCACCATACACCCACTGACTGGCAGACACTGGTAAGCCGGAATGATCTGGAACTGTATGACACTCATACCGACCCTGCAGAGATTACCAATCTGGCAGCCAGTCCCGACAGGCACCGGGCCACGATCATGCGGCTCAACACCATGACCAATGCGCTGGTTGCGCATGAGGTAGGGACTGATGATGGTCGTCAGTTCCCCGGACCAGCAGAACTTTATGTCACGGGGAACTGATATGACCAAAAGCAAACAGGGCAGAAAACAGACAGGCACTGCCTATCGTTTCTATGTGGTGGGTGTGCTGATGCTCGCCTATGTCTGTGCCTTTGCCGACCGCACGATCCTTGGCCTGCTGGTGGACCCGATCAAGCGTGACCTGGTTCTTAGTGATACGCAGGTCAGCCTTCTGGCAGGCTTTGCCTTTGCGCTGTTTTACACTGTGCTGGGGATTCCCTGTGGATGGCTCGCGGATCGCACCAACCGCCCGCGGCTCATTCTCTATGGTGTTCTTGTCTGGAGCGCAATGACAGCCCTGTGCGGGCTGGCTCGCAACTTCACCCATCTGTTCCTCGCCCGGATAGGCGTTGGTGTAGGCGAGGCGACCCTGTCACCTGCGACATATTCATTGCTGCCCGATTATTTTGAACGCGAGCAATTGGGGCTGGCAACCAGTATCTATGCGATGGGGATTTCGATTGGCGGCGGCATTGCCATGCTGCTTGGCGGTATGGTTGTGGAGTGGCTGGGCACCTTGTCCGGCATTTCCCTGCCGGTTTACGGCACGATCCGGCCCTGGCAGGCAGCCTTTATTGCCTGTGGGGCAAGCGGCCTGATGGTCGCCGCTCTGGTGCTTACCATTCGTGAACCTCGCAGAAATCAAGCGAAAAGCGCCTCTCCGGTTCGTCTGGCAGATACATTTCGCTATATCTATCGCGAGCGCGCGGCCCTGATACCGGTCATTCTTGGTTATTCGCTGATGGTAATTCCCAGCTATTCGCTTGTGACATGGGTGCCCGCATTCCTTATGCGTGTTCATGATATGGGGCCTGCTTCTACCGGCAGTGCGCTGGGCCTGATGCTGCTGGTAGGGGGCACAATGGGAATGCTTGCGGGCGGTTATGCCAGCGACCGGCTGACAGCACGCGGCTATCATGACGCACCGATGAGAGTTTGCATTGTAGCCATGATCCTGCAAGCCCCCCTGTTTGTGGGCGGTTTGCTCGTATCCGATACGGCTCTATGCCTTGCCCTGCTGGCCGGTAGTATTTTCTGTATTTCCCTGACGGGCGGATTGCAGGGCGCAAGCATACAAATACTTTCGCCTCCTGCTATTCGGGGACAGATGGTGGCAGTTTATCTGCTGTTTGCCAATCTGATCGGTCTTGGCATTGGCCCTACGCTGACAGCATCGATGACAGACCGGATATTTGGCGATCCATCCCGCATAGGAGAGGCGCTGGCGCTGACATCGGCGATCTCGCTTGTCCTTGCCGTAGCTCTGGTTACTTTTGGTCTGCGCGCCGCCTCCAGTCTCTCTGAGAAAATTCGTGATTAGGGCATTTTCAGAAAAAGACGGCAGACTTTTTCGGTTTGAAAAATGTAGCAAAACAGACACTTGCTTCGCTGCATCTGGTTCAATGTCAAAGCGCAAAGCTGTAAAGCATCGCGGATGATTCAATCTTTTCTCGCGATGCTACAGGCATAATTAGTAAATTTACTTGACAATTTTTCCCTCATGACATCGATAGAAATCGCGGAAACGCGGATAATTGAAGAGGACACAGATTCATGGATTTTGATCTTCCAGCCGACCTCGTAGCCTATCTGGCCGAGCTTGATGCCTTTATCGAAAACGAGATCATTCCGCTTGAACAGGTGGACGACAATATCCGCTTTTTCGATCATCGCCGCGAATATGCACGCACCGATTTTGAAGCAGGCGGCCTGCCGCGCAAGGAATGGGAAGACTTGCTTCATCAGGCCCAGGACCGGGCCGACAAGGCCGGGCATTTCCGCTTTTCCGCACCCAAAAAATATGGCGGCAAGGATGGCCCAAATCTGTGGATGGCAGTCATCCGTGAGCACCTGACACGCAAGGGGCTGGGGCTGCACAACGATCTGCAGAACGAACATTCAATCGTCGGGAACTTCCCTTTCGTCAATATGTTCGAGCATTTCGGAACAGCAGAACAGAAGAACGAATTTATCCCCGGTGGTTTCGAACGCACACGTATCGTAGCTTTCGGTCTGACCGAGGCCGGGCATGGTTCGGATGCCACCCATATGGAAACGCAGGCGGTGCGCGAGAGTCGGGCCGGAGCCTCAGGCTGGCGCATTGACGGCGAGAAGATGTGGATTACCAATATGCACGTCGCCAGCCACTGTGCCTGCTTCGCACGGACCAGTGGCAAGCCGGGCGATGCCACGGGCATTACCTGTTTTCTTGTGCCGACCGGCACACCGGGCATGACGGTTGATGAATATATGTGGACCTTCAACATGCCCACCGACCATCCGCGTATGACCTTCAGCAATTGCTTTGTGCCTGACAGCGCGGTCCTCGGCCCTGTTGATGGTGGCCTTTCCATTGCGCAAAGCTTTGTTCACCAGAACCGCATCCGTCAGGCCGCAAGTTCGCTGGGTGCGGCGTCCTATTGTATTGAGGAAGCCGTTAAATACAGCCGCCAGCGCAAGCCATTCGGGCAGGAACTGGCGCGCAATCAGGCCATCCAGTTCCCGCTGGTTGAGCTCGCCACTCAATGCGAAATGCTGCGCCTGCTGATCTACAAGACCGCATGGCAGATGGATCGCATGGAACACAAGCAGATTGAGAGAGAACTCTCCGACAAGATCAGCATGTGCAATTACTGGTCGAACCGTCTGGTCTGCGAGGCTGCGGACCGGGCAATGCAGGTCCATGGCGGCATCGGCTACTCACGTCACAAACCGTTCGAGCACATCTATCGCCACCACCGCCGCTATCGTATCACGGAAGGATCGGAAGAAATCCAGATGCGCAAGGTGGGTGCCTATCTGTTCGGCTATACCGGGCCGAAGAAAGGCCAGATTGGCTAAAGCTTTTCGCGAAAAGTGGGCACCGGTTATTGACCTGTGGTCAGCTTCGCTTCCGCAAAAGAAAAGCGATAACAAAAGATTATATCATCGCGCATGATTCAATCTTTTCTCGCGATGCTATAGGTGTTTGGTCCCGGCATGTGGCCTTGATGTGGCCTTGATCTGCCCTGCTTCAGCCTTTGCGATTACCCTGTCTGCCACTTTGCAAGCAAGTCCGCTGCGGACAGGGTTTCGTTTTTGCGGATTGCTCCGGGTGTTCCGGAAAACCGCGGTGCAGGCACAGCTTGCATAACACCTTCATGATCCGTGAAAACACCGCGGGCAGTATTGGCCGGATGCATCATTGCCTCGCGCATGGATAATACCGGAGCTACGCAGGCATCGCTGCCATCGAATACGGCTTCCCAATGGGCACGCGGCTGGCTGGCGAATATTTGCGCAAAAACGCGTTCCATTTCTGGCCAGTGATCACGATTGTTCTGTTCAAAGCGGTCAGGCGCAATTCCCAGCCCTTCGAGCAAGCGGGCAAAGAATTGCGGCTCCAGCGGACCAATTGCGACATGCCCGCCATCCTTGCATGTATAACAGCGATAAAACGGTGCAGCACCATCAAGGAA
>JBKEEC010000299.1:0-4759 GCA_047975785.1 Sphingomonadaceae bacterium
AAATTCATTATTCAGGCAGCAATGCTGCAGGGAGTATTTCCGCAAAAAGTTGACAGACTTTTTCGACTGCTGATGCGCAGCATCATTGCAGTCTGGTATTACGGCAGATCGCAACGGTAATACTCAATCCCGTTGATGCTGACGCATACGGGATTGGCTTCGCTCAGGCGCCGCGCGGGCTTGACCACACCCTGATGAGTCAAACTCATCAGAATATGGTATAAGAATACTGACTCATACGGGGTTGGCTCCTCTCAGGCCCCGCACGGGCTTGCCATATC
The DNA here is from genome assembly GCA_047975785.1 of Sphingomonadaceae bacterium. Classification (GTDB taxonomy): domain Bacteria; phylum Pseudomonadota; class Alphaproteobacteria; order Sphingomonadales; family Sphingomonadaceae; genus JACXVD01. Next base: position 282 of record JBKEEC010000299.1, read on the forward strand.
CCGAAGAAACAATCTCATCAGGAACCGGTATAAAGTGGATGCCAGTTTTTGGCATCACGCACTACGTTTCCTTACCTAAAGCGATCTGATCATTTTACGCATATATTCATACGAATAAAGTCAACAACAATCATGCGAATATAATCAAATCTGGCAGGGGATGTAATGGCTGATTTTTTTGTCATCGGATCAGCAAAGGCGGGCACAACTATCTTGTATGAATGGCTCCGTTGTCAGTCAGATATTTTTTTACCTGCAATCAAGGAGCCACATTACTATTGCTTTGCTGGTCTTGACCCTCAAAAAATTGGCAGAGGTGTTGATCCGGTTTATGCTTCACAAATCGCCTATAACCGACATAGCTATGAAGATCTGTATCGCACTGCATCGCCCCGGCAGTTAAAAGGCGATGTTTCGCCCGGCTATCTGTATTACAGCCACTCGGCCGAAGCCATATTCACAAAAAACCCTCTGGCAAAAATAATCTGTATTCTGCGTGATCCGGCAGAACGCGCATTTTCACAATTTATGCATCATCGACGCGACGGACGTGAGTCACATACTTGCTTCGAAAGTGCTCTGGCAGCAGAAAATTCACGTATCGCAAATAACTGGTGGTGGGGTTATCATTACAGTCGTGCAAGCCGCTACGCCGCTGCACTGGAACAATATTTCATCCATTTCCCCCGTCGTAATATTCTGGTCTTGCGCTATGATGACCTCGAAAAATTCCCGCAAATCACCTTTCGGAAAATTCTCGATTTTCTGGGATGTGTGGAAGATCAGCCGATCAATTTTCAGGATCGGACAAATGAAGCCAGCAAGCTACAATCACTTCCACGTTTCGCCTGGCTTCATCGTCATATCGAGACGGGCGGACCAGTTCATGCTGTGGCCCGTGCGATAATGCCGCAAAAACTATCAGACCGCCTTCGTAGCGGCGTGCTGGCCATCAATCAGCGCGCTGCATCTGGCCTTGACCCGGCCATCCGGACTCAACTGATAGCGCAGCATCGCTCCGATATAGAAAAAACCGCACTTCTTACCGGCCTTGACCTTGGTGAATGGCTACCCGATCAGGCAGCGTCGTCGCGCGAATCCAGCCCGTAAGACGTGTGCAGAACACGCACAGCCAGTTCGGTTTCATCTTCATCAATCAGCACCGACACCTTGATCTCGCTGGTTGTAATCGCCTGAATATTGATTGCGCGTTCCGCCAGGGCGCTGAACATATCGCTTGCAACACCGGCATGGCTCTTCATCCCCACGCCCACAACGCTGATTTTGGCAACCTTGCTGTCGGTGATAATCCGGTTGAAACCGATTGTCGGACGCTGTTCTTCCAGCAAGGCTTGAGCACGTGCCAGATCGGCCTGCGGAACGGTAAAGGTCACATCTGTTTCACCTTTGTCCCGCCCGACATTCTGGATAATCATGTCCACGTTAATGGATGCTGCAGCCAGAGGAGCAAAGATATTGGCCACTGCCCCCGGCCTGTCCGGAACACGGGTGAGAATAATTTTGGCCTCGTTCTTGTCATGGGCAATGCCGGTCACAAGCTGGCGTTCCATGTTTTGTCCTTCCTGAATGGCAATCATTTCTTCATCGGAAACAATCAATGTTCCGGGCAAATCGTCGGCTGGTGTGGCATCGTCACCCACAAAGCTGGACAGCACCTGCACCCGGACACCCTCTTTCATTGCAAGCCCTACAGACCGGGTTTGCAAGACTTTTGCTCCGACAGATGCCAGTTCCAGCATTTCTTCATAAGTCACGGCCTTGAGCTTGCGCGCGCGTGCGACAATTCTCGGGTCAGTTGTATAGACTCCGTCCACATCGGTATAGATATCACATCGGTCAGCCGCGATAGCGGCAGCGATAGCAACGGCAGAAGTATCCGACCCACCCCGGCCCAGCGTGCTGACGCGATGATCTTCACCAATTCCCTGGAAACCCGGAATGACCGCAATCTGGCCTGCTTTCATCGCGGCAACCATCTGCTCCGCATCAATTGAGTCGATACGGGCTTTGGCGTGCGTGCCAACTGTTTCAACCGGAATTTGCCAGCCAAGCCAGCTCCGCGCGTCACACCCCATCGCCTGCAAGGTCAGGGCAAGCAAACCGGATGTCACCTGTTCGCCGCTTGAAACGACCACATCATATTCTGCCGGGTCGTAAAGCGGGTTTGCCTCGCGACAAAAATTGACAAGCCGATCTGTCTCACCGGCCATCGCAGAAACGACAACGGCAACCTCATGGCCTGCTGCCTGCTGGCGGCGCACAATATTTGCTACACGCCGAATCCGCTCTGTGCCGGCCATAGATGTGCCACCGAATTTCATGACGATCCGAGCCAATGATTATTCCTTATGCTGGAATCCTGTGTCGAGCGCTGCTAGCCATCCCTAATGAGCAATGCAACTGTAGCAACTGAAACCATCCGTCCGGATGAAGCCGCACATTTCGGAGCACTGGCAAAGGACTGGTGGGACCCCAAAGGTTCCTCGGCCATGCTCCATCGTCTGAATCCGGTCCGCCTGCAGTTTATTCGTGATGCAATTGACGCGCATTTCTCTACCGAAACGGCTGAGCTCACCCCCCTTTCAGGAAAAAGTGTGCTGGATATCGGCTGCGGTGCAGGGTTACTTTGCGAGCCACTTGCACGGCTGGGCGGCGCTGTCACAGGCGTGGATGCGGCCAGAGAAAATATTACTGCTGCCATCGCTCATGCCAGTAAAACAGGCCTTTGCGCTCCTCTCCCGCATGATCCCGGCACCATGACTGCAGGAAAAATCTCCTATCACTACGGAGAGCTGGCAACGCTTGGTCTGGGCACATTTGATATCGTGACCTGCCTCGAAGTGATCGAGCATGTGGAGAACAGGCAGGCATTTATGACACTCCTGGCACGGCACCTTGCTCCCGGTGGCTTGCTGGTTCTGTCTACACCCAACCGGACACCACAATCAAAACTGTTGCTGGTAGAAGCTGCAGAGAGATTCGGCATGGTACCACGCGGCACACACCACTGGCGGGATTTTATAACGCCAGATGAAATGGAGGGGCTAATGGCCGAATCAGATCTGGATATGGCCACGCCCCAAGGCATCGCCTTTTCACCGGGGAAAGGCCTTCATCTGTCCAGCCGTGATCTGTCTTTGAATTATATTCTGACCGCACGCCATAAACAGAATGACTGATACGCGCCCCAAATCACATCAATGCCTTTTCCCATTCTTCCGGTTTGAAGCCAACCAGCAAACCATCAGGATATTCAACGATAGGCCGTTTGATCATCGAAGGATGCGCAAGAAGTAGCCTGACCGCTTTATCATGGTCGATATCGGCCTTGTCCTCCTCATCCAGTTTCCGGAAAGTCGTACCGCGCCGGTTCAGAACCGTATCTAGGCCAGCAGCATCAATCCACTTTCCCAGTTTTCCTGCCTCTGCGCCCGCTTTCTTATAGTCATGGAAGCTATAGTCGATTTCATGGGCATCCATCCATTTGCGTGCCTTTTTGACAGTGTCGCAATTGGGAATGCCATAAAGGGTAACAGACATGTGGAGGGATTTCCTGATATGCACGAGCATTTTCAGTAAAAGTTAACAGACTTTTGGATCGGAAAATGCGAAAAAACAAGAAGCTATAGCTTTGCATCTGCTTAAATGTTCAAGCACATTGCTATAATCGCGGGATTGAAACTATCCCGGCAAGGCCACCGAATACCACTTTGCAACCGAAAAGGCAGGATAAGGGCAGCAGAAACAACAAGAGCCCCAGAAAGGGGCCCTTCCAAAAACTGCCTGAAGCTTAGCTCTGGCGGCCTGGTGCTCCAAAGTACCAGTCCCAGAAACCACGCCCCGCTTTACGATTAGTCATTATTCGTCACTCCTCTGACAGTGAGGAGTTAATAATGCATTAACTTTATATATTTGTAAAGCGTTTACCGCTATATACGGGCGTATCCTGATGAGCATATTTGTGGATAAAATTGGCGAAAGCTGTCGGCCTTAAAGGTTTCGAAACCAGATATCCCTGCACGACCGGACACTGCATATTGTGCAATAAGGCCAGTGTCTGCTGGTCCTCAATACCTTCAGCCACCAGTTTCATCCCTGCGCCACGCGCGAAATTGATCAATTGCTCTGTAATCAGGCGTGCTTTTTGGTTGGAGGTGATCAGTCGGATAAAGGATCGGTCAATCTTGAGTTCATCAAATGGCAAGATCAGCAATGTGTCGTAACTTGCTGTTCCTGTTCCAAAATCATCGACAGAAACGTGAATCCCGCGCTTGTGCAAAGCCTCAATCACCATGGTTGTCTGGTCATAATCGACAATGCGCGAGGTTTCCGTCATTTCCAGAGTCAACCTGGCCGGGTCAAATCCGGTTTCAGCCATAACCTGATCAACCATATCGCAAAGCAGAATATTGCGAAACATTGTCGCAGGAATATTGACAGACAAACCAATCGGACCA
>JBKEEC010000300.1:0-2008 GCA_047975785.1 Sphingomonadaceae bacterium
GCAGGCATTGCGAGGGGAAACCTATAACAGCCTAACCCAGATGGACTATTCCGATCCTCACCAACGGAAAGCTGAAGAGGCGATCTGGGACCGTGTCGGAGGCTATGGCTATGACCCTTCCCATTTGGATGAGCTTCGTCAGAGCGGTGGCAAACTAATGATGTGGACGGGTGCTTCTGACGAAGCTATACCACCCGCTTATAGCGTCAACTATAGCGCGGGTGTTCGCGCCCGCTACGGTGAGGGCAGCCGAACCTTTTTCAGTAGTTACCTGATTCCAGGCATGTTCCATTGTCGCGGAGGAGAAAATGCACCAACCGATAGCCAGCGCGTATTGTTGGAGGCGATGCAACATTGGGTAGAAACAGGAACGACGCCTGACGAACTCATCATGTCGAACACCGAGCACAAACTGGAGCTGAACTCCACATCCAATACCGCCCAATATGTATCAGGCATGAGCACAGAAAAGGCCAAAGAGAGTGAGGCAACGCCAGCCCTACGCACATACCGCATATGCCCGATCCCCAAAGTTGCCCGTTTCGTCGGCTCGGTCAGTACGGATATTAACGATGCGCTCAACTGGAGCTGTACAGGCAGACTGAAGCCATAACCTAAAGATCACAAGCACCTACAACGGAACTCCCGGCTCATATTTCGCAGTGCGAATCGTCAGCGAGGTTTTGACACTGTCCACATTGGGGGCCGGTGTCAGCTTGCTGGTAAGAAACTCCTGAAAACTCTGCAAATCCCGGCTGACAACCTTGAGGATGAAATCAATTTCACCATTCAGCATATGGCATTCCCTCACTTCGGGCAGAAGGCGCATATGATCTTCAAATTCACGGAGCGAATCCTCAGCCTGGCTTTTAAGGCTGACCATCGCAAAAACGGTGATAGCAAAACCAAGCATATTGGCGTCTAGTTCGGCATGATAGCCCTTGATAACGCCGGATTCTTCAAGACTGCGGACACGGCGCAGGCAAGGAGGCGCTGTCAGCCCGACTCGCTGGGCAAGTTCAACATTGGTCACTCGCCCTTCTGCCTGCAGCTCGGCAAGCAAACGCCGGTCAATATCATCCAGATTCTGCATACCGCTGCTCGCCTCACATACATCCAACCACTCATCGCTTACGGGCAATGATTCGCCGAACAGGCATCGCCTAAAGCAATTTTATTGTTGATGACAGCAATTGTCCCGCTTTGCAACGCGTCTCCTATGGCGCATTCAAGACAGCTTATAAAATGCTATGACGCCTTCTGCCGGAAAAGTGCCGGAAGCAGGTTATTTGCCGGAGATACCATGCACCTTGATGATCGCCTTGTTACTGTGTTGCGTTACAACGCTACCAGTGCGCGCGCATCAAAAACCCAGTTTCGTCAGTTGCTGGACCTGCTCGGATCAGCCGGAAGAACCACGGGCGATACCCTTCCTCACGAAGCTGTCGCCCGGATGGAGCAGTTGCAGAAAGATCTTCCTGCATCAGAGCTTGGAGCAATAATCCGCGAACCGGGAATCCGGTTGCGCAATCCGGCGCTGGTTGCCTGGCTTGCAGAAAGTGATCCTGCAATTGCTTCGGCTGCGCTGGCTTCTGCAGAACTTGATGCCCATCAATGGGATAGCCTGCTGCCTGACCTGCCTGTTCGCGCACGTGGCTTCCTCCGCTTGCGCAAGAATTTGCCTCACAGCACACAAGCCATTCTTGATCGCCTTGGCGTGCATGACAGGGGATTGCCAAGGCCAGAAGGATCAGCCGCATCTGACAGCAGGGAAACTGCTGCCCTTGCAACTGATATTGTAACTGATACTTCCGCAACCAGCCCTGAAGCTGCGGCAAGAGGCCACTCATCCTTTGCTATTTCGCGCACCCTGCCCTCACCTCAGGGACCGGGGCTGACACCTGCCAATGATCTGGTGGATGACGATGCAGGAGATGAGAGCGACATTACCGCCCTTGTCCGGCGAATTGAGGCCTATCAGCAGGCGCGCGCACATACAGAACCAAGC
>JBKEEC010000301.1:0-13078 GCA_047975785.1 Sphingomonadaceae bacterium
ATCCCCTGTATCGAGTGCCCAGCTGTAATTTGCGATCAGGTCCTGAAGTCCGAAACGATCTTCTGCCGTCAATTTCATAACAATCCATCTCCTTGCTTGCGCCCACCGTAACATTCGTTATTATTGTCTGCAACGGGAGAGACTATGACAAAAATAATCATATGCGGCGCATCAGGCGCATTCGGACGTGCGACGGCTGAATTGTTACTGCAAAGCCAGCCTGCTGAAAATCTTGTATTTCTGTCTCGAACACCGGAGAGACTGGCCGATCTGGCAGAGCGGGGCGCTGATTGCCGCCGTGCTGATTTTGACGATCCTGCCACGCTGCCTGCGGCGATGCAGGGAGGAGAGCGAATGTTGCTGATCTCTACAGCGCGAGTCGGAACCCGTGTTGACCAGCATCGCAATGCAGTGGAAGCAGCAAAGGCAGCCGGGGTAAAACACATTGTTTATACCTCGATTATAGCAGCCGATGAGCCTGAAAACCCGGCGATCGTCAAGAATGACCACCGCGCCACGGAAGAAATCATCGAAGGCTCAGGCCTTGACTGGACTCATTTGCGGGACAGCCAGTATGCGGAAGCTGTGGCCGGTGCCATGGTTGTCCCGGCACTGATACAGGGGACCAAGCCAGATAATTGCGGGGATGGGCGGGTTGCCTTTGTCAGCCGGGCTGATTGTGTGGCAAGCGCGGTGGCCGTGCTGACGGGGGAGGGCCATGCCAACAGGGCCTATACGCTGACGGGGCCGGAAAGTTTTACCATTTCCGAAGCACTGGCAATAGCAAGCGGGATGACCGGCAAGCCCATCGTGGTCGAGCATGTCGATGATGAGGCGATGTTTGCCTATTTCGATTCCCTTGGCGTGCCGCGTCATGCCAGCGATATTGTGCCTGATGGGCCAATCCCCTGGTCAAGCGATGATATGGTGACTTTTGGCACCGCCATTCGTGAAGGCTATTTTGACAGGGTGACGGACCATGTTGAAAAACTGACCGGGCGCGCTCCCCGGCCTCTCGGCGATGTGATGAAGGAGTTTCAACCGCAATGGCCCGCATGAAAACCCTTCTGACTGCGCTCGCACCCGGACTGTTGCTGGCAGCCTGTTCCGGCGGGTCGGCTCCGGTTGATACATCGGTTGTGGGGGCGGGTGATAATTGGGATAATCCATCAGGGGACTGGTCCGAAAGCCGGTTCTCACGCCTGACAGACATATCGGCCGACAATGTCGGTGAGCTGGGCATGGCATGGGAATATGACCTCGGCACCAACCGGGTGCAGGAAGCAACGCCGGTGGTGATTGACGGGGTGATGTATGCGTCTGGCAATCTCGGCCGGGTCTATGCGCTGAATGCAGCGACGGGCGAGGAATTGTGGACTTTTACGCCAGAGGTCAACATGCAGGTGAACCGCTATGCCTGTTGCGATCAGGCCAATCGCGGGCTGGCGGTTGTCGATGACAAGGTGATTGTCGGCGCGCTTGATGGCTGGCTTTACGCGCTGGATAGCAAAACCGGCAAGGAAGTGTGGAAAGCCAATACGATTGCGGATGGCAAACGCAGCCATACCATTACCGGCGCCCCTGAAATTGCTGGTGATATGGTCATTATCGGCAATGGCGGCGCGGATTATGACGGACGCGGCTATGTCACGGCCTATCAAATATCTGATGGCAAGGAAGCGTGGCGCTTCTGGATTGTCCCGCATGATCCGGCTGATGGCCCGCAAGAGAGCGAGGCGCTGGAAAAGGCGCTGGAGACATGGGACCCGAAAAGCCGCTGGGATGTGGGCGGCGGCGGTCATGCCTGGGATGCGATTACCTATGATCCGGTATTCGATCAGGTGATTGTCGGCACCGGCAATGGCGGGCCATATCCGGCCAACATCCGGTCCCCTGCAGGCGGAGATAATCTCTATCTCGATTCACTGGTCTCGCTGGACCCGAAAACCGGAGATATGAACTGGTATTTTCAGGAAACCCCTCAGGATAGCTGGGACCTGACCGCGGTTCAGCCCATGGTGCTGACTGAACTTGAGGTCAATGGGCAGCAGCGTCCGGTTGTTCTTCATGCACCCAAAAACGGGTTTATGTTTGTGATCGACCGGGAAACCGGCAAGCCGCTTTCTATCAATGCGCTGGTTCGCACAAGCTGGGCGAGCGGCTGGAATATGGAAACCGGAAAACCAGTGCTGACGCCTGAATACTCGGAATATTCCACCGGGCCAAAAATTGTCTTTCCCGCTTCGCCGGGCGCGCGAAACTGGTTTCCGGCGGCATGGGACCCGGACCGGAAGCTTTATTTTGGCAATGTGCAGGATATGGGCAATATGATGTTTCTCACCCTTGCGCCAGGAGAGAGGCTGACCCACCGCCAGCAGGCGCTGAATACCGGCTCGGCGCTGCTGTTTACGGCTGACCTGCCCGAACTGGCCAAAACCTTGCCCCCGCCCGTGCAGGAAGAGATTATGGCTCTGCCTCAATGGAAATGGGTGCAGGAAATGCCCTATTCCAACCAGCTCAGGGCCATTGACCCGCTGACCGGCAAGACTGTCTGGGCCATTGATATGGAAGGCTGGCAAGACCGTTCGGGAGTGCTGGCAACGAGGTCAGGGCTTCTGTTTCATGGCACGGTGGGCGGGCAATTCATCGCCCGCGACAGCAATACGGGCAAGGCGCTCTGGCAAATGCAGACGGGCAGCGCGATTATGGCTGCCCCGATGACCTATCGGGTGGATGGTGTGCAGTATATCGCCGTGCAAACCGGGTTTGGCGGGGGTGGCTGGCCCTTTGTGCCGGCCTATTCTGCCAGCTATCGCTATGGCAACCAGAACCGGCTGCTGGTCTTTAAACTGGGCGGGGCCGATGTGCCGCTTCCGGCAGAGCTGCCACCGCTGGAAGTTGCCCCGGAACCACCGGCGCAGGCTGCCAGTGTCACGCCGGAAACCATTGCCAGAGGCAATGCGCTGTTTTTGCAAAGCTGCGCCATCTGCCATGCCAATCTGCCGCGCAGCCCTGCGCCTGATTTGCGCCGGATGAATGCGGGAACCCATGCCGCTTTCAACAGGATCGTGCTGGAAGGGTTGCTGCTTCCCAATGGAATGCCGCGTTGGGACGATCTGTTGAGCGTAGATGATGCCAATGACATTCATGCCTATCTGATCCATTTGCAGGCACAGACCAGAGCCAAAGAGCTGGAACTGCAACGGCAGGGCAAACCGATTGACCAGCGCAGCGCAACCATATTGTCCAATTATTAGAGCGGAGCAAGATTATGACCCCTGAAGGAGTAACCCTGCGCCACCCCGATCGTGTCTTTATTGGCGGTGAGTGGCAACAGACCCATAGCGGCAGGTTCATCGAAATCCTTTCTCCCAATAGTGAGGAAGTGGTCGCCACCGTCGCTGAAGCGGATGCGGAAGATATGGACCGTGCAGTTGCCGCTGCGCGAGAGGCGTTTGACCATGGCCCGTGGCCGCAACTCTCCCCGGCGGATCGCGGGGCAGCCCTGGCGCGCATGACAGATATTCTGGAAAGACGGATTCCTGAGCTGTGCATCAGCTGGACCTCGCAGGTTGGCGGGCTGGCAAGTTTTGCCCCCATGATGCATGGCGGTGCCATTGCCCAGTTACGGATGATTGCGGGCCTGGGGACGGGTTTTACCTTTGTTGAAAAGCGCAAGACTCCCGGAGCAGAAGCCGCAGTCATCGCGCATGAGCCTGTGGGTGTTGTTGCGGCCATTGCGCCATGGAATGCACCTTTTGGCATTATGGTGGCCAAGGTCGGCTATGCGCTGGTGGCTGGATGTTCTGTGATCATGAAGCCCAGCCCCGAAACACCGCTGGAAGCCTATATTATCGCTGAAGCTGCCGAAGAAGCGGGTATTCCGGCAGGGGTGGTGAATCTGGTGACCGGCGAACGCGAGGCGTCTGATCATCTTGTCCAGAATCCGGGCGTGGACAAGGTCAGCTTCACCGGCTCCACCGCTGCAGGTATCCGTATTGGCGAGGTATGCGCTGGCCGGGTGGCACGCTGCACGCTGGAACTGGGCGGCAAAAGCGCGGCCATTATCCGTGATGACATGCCAACCGGGCAGGCAGCACAGATCCTTGGCAATACGATCACCATTATGAGCGGGCAGGTCTGCGCCATGCTCAGCCGCGCTATCGTTCCAGCCCACCGTCATGATGAAATGGCAGATGCTATTGCTGCTGTGATGAAAGATTTGCGCATCGGTCACTCGACAGACCCTGAGACACAGCTTGGCCCACTGGCCATGAAGCGCCAGCTTGAGCGTGTGGAGATGTATCTGGATGAGGGGCGCAAATCGGCTGATCTGGTAACAGGTGGTGGCCGCCCGGCGCATATGAACAAGGGGTATTTCATCGAGCCGACCCTGTTTGCCAATGTCGATAATTCCAGCCGTATCGCACAGGAGGAAATTTTCGGGCCAGTCCTGTGCCTGATCCCGGCAGAGGATGAGGAAGATGCCATCCGCATTGCCAATGACAGCAATTATGGCCTCAATTCCTCAGTGCTTACACATGATTCGCAGGCGGCCTATCGTATTGCCCGGCGTATTCGTGCGGGCGGATTCGGGCAGAACGGGATGAAGCTAGCGTTTGATCTGCCTTTTGGTGGTTTCAAGCAATCGGGTATCGGGCGTGAAGGCGGGCCAGAGGGAATTATCGGCTATCTTGAAACCAAGACCATGCTGCTGGATGGCGATCCCGGCGCGCTGTAGCGGGGGAAAAGCGGGTTGTAATCTGCGCAATATCCGCCATGCAGTTTCGTATGTTGCATTCGCGAAATATATTCGCCCTTCCGCTTGTGGGTCTGGCCCCGTTTGCACTGGCTCTATCCGCTCTTGTCTCGCCTGTTCTGGCGGAAGAAGTAACGGATTCTGATGCGGGCCAGCCGATTATTGTCACCGGAAAAGGCCTGCCGGATACTCCGGCGGAACCGGCCTGGTCTACCGTCACGCTTGATCGCGAAGACATCATATCCAGTGGATCAGGCCGAATAGAGGATGTGCTTGGCAATATTGCCGGTTTTCAACAATTCCGGCGGTCTGACAGCCGCTCATCCAATCCTTCAGCGCAAGGCGCCACGCTGCGGGCGCTGGGGGGAAATGCTACCAGCCGGGCGCTGATCCTGCTGGACGGTGTGCCAGTGGCAGATCCGATTTTCGGTTATATCCCCTTCAGCGCCCTGTCGCCTGAGCGGTTTGGCTCTATCCGTATTACACGTGGCGGCGGCTCTGGTCCGTTTGGTGCCGGAGCATTGGCCGGAACCATAGAACTGACCAGCGCAGATGCGCAGATGCCTGGCCCGGCCAATATGTCTTTCCTGATCAATGACCGGGCAGAAACAGAAGCCAGCGCCACGCTTTCTGCAACGCCGGGCGGGGGCTTCGCAAGTGTCAGCGGCAGGTGGGACAGGGGCAAGGGGTTTTATACCACACCTGAAACGGACCGCGTGCCTGCGACCGTTCGTGCCCGATTTGAGAGCTGGTCAGTCAATATGCGCGGTGTAGCGCCGCTGGATACGCAAACAGAATTGCAAGCAAACATCAGTGCCTTTGATGATAACCGCACCTTGCGCTTTGCCGGTGCCGATAATGGCAGCAAGGGAGCCGATGCCTCGCTTCGTCTGGTAGGGCGGGGCGCCTGGCAGTTTGATGCACTTGCCTATCTGCAAATGCGCAATTTTGATAATGTGGTTGTCTCATCGACCCGCTTTGTGCCCGTGCTTGACCAGCGCAATACGCCATCAACCGGCATGGGCGGCAAGCTGGAGGTGCGGCCCCCGCTGGGAGTGGCGCATGTCCTGCGTCTGGGTGTTGATTACCGCCGCGCACAGGGCGAATTGCAGGAAGATGCCTATAGCGCCTTTAGCGGGCAGATGACGCAAACCCGTCGCGCAGGCGGGCGCACCAGCGATCTGGGGCTGTTTGTTGAAGATGACTGGACGCTGGGTGATCTGGTTCTGACAGGCGGCTTGCGTGCGGATCATACAAGGATTGAGAACGGGTTTTACACCGCCCGCACTCCTGACGGACAGATTGTTGAACAGACAATTGCGCCGGATCGCTCAGACTGGATGCTTTCATGGCGCGCCGGCGCCTTGTGGCGTGCCAGTGATGCGGTGCATTTGCGCGCGGCAAGCTATCGGGGGTTACGCCTGCCGACCCTGAACGAGCTTTATCGCCCGTTCGTTGTCTTTCCTGTTACCACTATGGCCAATTCTGCCTTGCGCAATGAAACGCTGGAAGGGTTTGAGGCAGGAATTGATCTGGCCCCTGCAGACGGGGTGAAGTTTGCTCTCACCGCCTATGACAACCGGCTGAAAAACGCCATTGCCAATGTCACGATTGGCACCAGTCTGCGCCAGCGGCAGAATCTGCCGCAGATCAGGGCGCGTGGGGTGGAACTGGGAGCAGATATTACGCGTGGAAGTTTCAGCCTTGCCGGATCGTTAAGCTGGAATGATGCAAAAGTTCGCGGTTCCGGCCCCTCTTTCCTGCTGGACGGGATGCGCCCTGCACAAAGCCCGCGCTGGGCTGCCAGCCTGACTGCGGGATTGACACCATCAGATGGCTGGTTTGTCTCTGCCACATTGCGCCATGCCGGTGCCCAGTTTGAAGACGATATGGAAACCGACATCCTGCCGGCAGCCACAACGCTGGACAGCTTTATCCGGATTCCCTTGCCCAACAATTTTTCATTGGTCCTTCGCGGTGAAAACCTGCTGAATGAAACCATATGGACCCGCAATTCAGGCGGTTCTGTCGATCTGGGTGTTCCCCGAACCCTGTGGGCAGGCCTGCGATACGGTTTGTGATTTCATCAGAACAGTTTCCATTGTTTCTTTCCCGGACAAGCCATGGCAAACAGGCGGCAAATGAGGAAGGAAATCTCATCCATGGTATCATTCAACTGGAGCGATCCGTTCGACCTTGATAGCCAGCTTGGCGAAGAGGAACGCATGGTGCGCGATGCTGCCCATTCCTTTGCCCGGAAAGAATTACAGCCTCGCATTATATCGGCCTTTGCAGAAGAAACGGACGCGCCGGAATTATTCCCCCTGATGGGCAGGGCGGGGTTGCTTGGTTCCACTATTCCTGAAACCTATGGCGGCGCAGGAGCGTCCTATGTCTCTTACGGCCTGATCGCCCGCGAGATAGAGCGCGTTGATTCCGGCTATCGCTCCATGGCATCGGTGCAGTCCAGCCTTGTCATGTATCCGATCCATGCCTTCGGCTCAGACATACAAAAGCAGACCTATTTGCCCGGTCTTGCCTGCGGCGACCTGATTGGCTGCTTTGGCCTGACCGAGCCTGATTCCGGATCTGATCCTGGCTCCATGCGGACAGTCGCGCGCAAGGATGGTGACGGATATATTCTGGACGGGACCAAGACCTGGATTACCAATGCACCGTTTGCGGATATATTTGTGATCTGGGCCAAAAGCGAAGCCCATGGTGGCAAAGTCCGGGGCTTTGTTCTGGAAAAGGGCATGGAGGGCCTGAGCGCCCCGCGAATTGCCAACAAACTGTCATTGCGTGCATCAACCACTGGCATGATTGTTATGGACGGTGTGCGTGTGGGGAAAGATGCGCTGCTGCCATCAGAGAAATCGGAAGGATTGAAAGGGCCATTTTCATGCCTTAATCGCGCGCGTTATGGCATTAGCTGGGGCGCGCTGGGTGCGGCAGAGTTCTGCTTTGCAACGGCACGCAATTACGGGCTTGAACGCATACAGTTCGGCAAGCCTCTTGCCGCCACGCAACTCCAGCAACGCAAGCTGGCCGATATGATGAGCGAGATCGCACTTGGCCTGCAGGCCTCGCTACGGGTTGGCCGCCTGATGGATGCAGGACAGAGCGCGCCGGAAATGATCTCGATCGTGAAGCGGAACAATGTCGGCAAGGCGCTGGATATTGCACGGATGGCCCGCGACATGCTGGGTGGAAACGGGATCAGCGGAGATTATCAGGTGATGCGCCACATGCTCAACCTTGAAACTGTCAACACCTATGAAGGTGCGCATGATGTTCATGCCCTGATTCTTGGTCGGGCAATTACGAATATTCCGGCTTTTTAAAGCATTGCGCGAAAAAGTGGATGCCGGTTTTTTGCAAAAGCAATGCGAAAACAAGAAATTATAGCATCGCGGTGATTCAACCTTTTCTCGCGATGCTGTAACGGGAGAATTGACAGGGGGCGCAAAAAATCCCGCCACCGGATTTGTCACGCACATGTCACATGACCGGGGCACTCACAGGGGATTATCTGGGGACCATTTGACCCATGCCCCGTGGGGATGCGCATGTGCGAGCATGATCCATTCATCCGGTCCCGGCCAGTATCGCACACGCAGTTCATGCTTGAAGGTTTCCCGGTTGGTTTCCAGCATCACCCAGGCGAGAGGAGCTTGCGGGCTGGCCTTTTTACCTGCCTGCATCATTGCGTCATGGATCGTTTGACGCCCTGCTTCGGGAATATACTGCCAGACGATCGAGTGGAAAAGAACGCGTGCCATGCCTGATTGCTGTGGCTCTGTCAGAATGGATGGCACCCACGAGGCCGCATCGCAGCAGGATATGTCAGGCGGGTGAATCCGGGCAAGGCGGGTGGCGGCATCAATCCGTGCCATACGCTCGCGCATTTCCGGCCAGACATAGCTTTTCAGCCGCAGCGCAGCGTCAGGATCGGTCAAATCAACCGGCGAGCGATCACACCCCTTGATGGAAACAATCTTTACCCGGTCATCGGGCGGCTTGAGGCCGCGCCATTCCGGCATGATCTGCATCGGGGAATCGTCTGGCCCCTGTTCCACCCCGCCGAGATTATAATGATAGCGATCCATCATTGTATTGACGCCGGCGCTTGCGCCAATCTCATACAGGGCAAATTGCGACCCGATACGCGATGACAGCCAGATCAGGGCAGCCATGATACTGGCGGAGCGGCCCGCTTCATTGGTTTGCGGCGGATGGTCCAGCCAGGGCAGCAACAGGTCATCAAATTGTATGAACATATCCCTGACAAGCGAATCAATATCCGTCTGATCCGTCATCAGGCCTGCGTAAACTTCCGGCAATTGTGGGTTCCGGCCACTCAGTGCGAGAAAATGCAGGCCCGCTGTAATCCGCAGGGGCATGGCATCTTCCAGTGCCAGCCCCTGCCATCCGGCAATGGCCCGTGCAGTGGCGGTATCGGTGCCCATTGCCGGCAAAAGCGCGCGGATAATGCGTGCGGTGCAAGCTGCGCCAGCTTCTTCGGCATGAGTGGCCTGCCATTCCAGCGCATCAGGCACGGAACGCATATGTATGACAGAATGAGGAGGCTGGGCCATTGCCCTTTCCTTTCGTAAACTCTAAATGCCGCCCGTCATGAACAGACCACTGACCTTTGCCGTGCCCAAGGGGCGAATACTTGATGAGGCCCTGCCGGTGATGGCGGATGCTGGCGTCGTGCCCGAAGACGGGTTTCACGACAAGTCCAATCGCTCGCTCACCTTTGCGACAACGCGCGAGGACATGCGGATTATTCGGGTGCGTGCCTTTGATGTGGCGACATTTGTTGCGCACGGGGCTGCCCAGCTTGGTATTGTCGGTTCGGATGTGATTGAAGAGTTCAACTATTCCGATCTCTATGCGCCGGTGGATCTGGATATTGGCCATTGCCGTCTGTCCGTGGCAGAGCCGAAAGGCGGGGCACTCTCGATTGACAGTGCCAGCCATGTGCGCGTGGCAACCAAATATCCCAACCTTACCCGCCGCCATTTTGAGCAGCAGGGAATTCAGGCGGAATGTGTCAAGCTGAACGGGGCGATGGAAATAGCACCCAGTCTTGGCCTGTGTGGCAGGATTGTGGACCTTGTATCCACCGGGCGGACATTGCAGGAAAACGGACTGGTGGAAACATCGGTAATTGTCCGGATTTCCGCTCGTCTGATTGTCAATCGCGCTGCCCTCAAGACGGATCCACGAATTGGTGAACTGGTTGAGGCATTTCGGGCCGACGCCAAGGCGAGGGAGGCCGCCGCATGAAGCTGCTCCGTTCAACCGACCCCGATTTTGCTCGCGACTTTGCCCGTCTGGTGGATGATCGCCGTGAAAGCGGAAAAAATGTCTCTTCTGATGTTCGCACGATCCTGAATGAAGTGCAGATGCGGGGTGACAAGGCGCTGGCAGATTATACAGCCCGTTTCGACAATTACGTGCTGGAAAATGATGCGGACTGGACTGTTCCGGCGCAGCAATGTCAGGCCGCCTATGATGCGCTGGAGCCGAAATTGCGTCAGGCGCTGGATCTGGCTGCTGCGCGTATCAGGGCTTATCATGCCCGGCAGATTCCGGAAAACCGGGATTATGTTGATGCTGCCGGTGCAAGACTGGGGGCAATCTGGCGGCCGGTGGAGGCTGCTGGCCTGTATGTGCCGGGCGGAAGGGCTGTCTACCCTTCATCCCTGCTGATGAATGCGATTCCCGCGCAGGTAGCAGGGGTGGAGCGACTGGTCGTGGTGACGCCAACGCCCGGTGGACATATCAGCCCGCTTGTGCTGGCTGCGGCACATATTGCCGGTGTGGATGAAATCTGGCGAATTGGCGGCGCGCAGGGCGTTGCTGCTCTGGCTTATGGCACGGAACGCATCAAGCGCGTGGACGTGGTGTGCGGGCCGGGCAATGCGTGGGTAGCCGAGGCGAAGCGCCAGCTTTATGGTGTTGTCGGGATTGATATGGTCGCCGGGCCGAGCGAAATCCTGATTATCGCCGATAATAAAAATGATCCCGACTGGATCGCCGCTGATTTGCTGAGTCAGGCCGAGCATGATCCAGCTTCACAATCTATCCTGATTACTGATGATGCCGGTTTTGCTGCGCAGGTAGAAGACCGGGTGGATGTGCAATCCAGCCAGTTGGCAACCCGCAGGACAGCACGGCAAAGCTGGGACACGCACGGAACCATCATCCTGATTGAAAGCATGGGAGAGGCCGCGGCACTGGCCAACCGGCTTGCGGCTGAACATGTGGAACTGGCCGTGGATGAGCCAGACATTCTGCTACAGGAAATTCGTAATGCGGGCAGCGTGTTTCTGGGCCGGATGACACCCGAAGCGGTAGGGGATTATGTCGCTGGCCCCAATCATGTCCTGCCAACCGGCAGGAGAGCACGCTTTTCCAGTGGCCTGTCTGTGCTCGATTTCATGAAGCGCACAAGCTTTCTGGGTATGGATCAGGCTTCTCTGGCGCATCTCGGACCGGCTGCTATCGCACTTGCAGAAGCAGAGGGCTTGCCTGCCCATGCCCGATCTATTGAACTGAGGCTTTCATAATGGCTCCCCGGTCCCAATCCCGTTCAGCCGCGCGTCTTGCTGCGGTGCAGGCGCTCTATCAGTATCAGATGGAAGAAACATCGGTTCCGCGTCTGCTGGACGAATTTCACCAGCACCGCCTTGGAAGAGAGATTGAGGATGATCTTTATGCAGATGCCGAGGTCAGCTTCTTTGATGATATTGTCTCTGGCACCATAGCACGGCGTGAGGAAATCGACACAAAGCTGCAGGATCACCTTGCCGATGGCTGGACTCTGGCCCGGATGGACAAGACCATGCTGCAGATATTGCGTGCTGGCGGCTATGAATTGATTGCGCGGCCCGATATTCCTGCAGCGGCGGTCATCAATGAATATGTTGATGTTGCCAAGGCCTTTTTTGACGACCGCGAGGCCAGATTTGTCAACGGCCTGCTGGATGCTGTTGCAAAGAGTGCGCGCTGAGCGGGGAAACCGCCTTTATTGAAAATTTGCGTGCCCTTGCACAGCACCCGGCCGCTCATGGCCTGATGGATGATGTGGCGGTTCTGGGCACAGGCAGGGATGCTCTGGTCCTCACGCATGATATGATGGTGGAAGGCGTGCATTATCTGCCCGAACAGGGCCTGGATGATGTCGCCTGGAAACTGGTTGCATCGAATCTGTCGGACCTTGCGGCAAAGGGCGCGGCGCCTGTTGGTGTCCTGCTTGGCTATATGCTGGGCGATAAGGATGAGCAGTTCCTTGCAGGATTGCGCGACGTTCTGGGCAGATATTCTGTGCCGCTGCTGGGTGGTGATACCGTCTCAGGCAGCAGCAGGGCAGGGGGCAAGACGGGAGGCCTGTGCGGGCGCAGCTTTGGTCTGACTGCTATCGGGCGGGTCACGACATGGCCGGTGCCGCTGCGTTCGGGGGCGAAGGCGGGAGATAATATCTATCTCACAGGTCCGGTGGGAGGGGCGATGATGGGGTATGAAGCTCTTGTCCATGGCACCGACGACGACAGTACGGCCTTTCGTCGTCCAGTGCCGCTGTTACCCGAAGGCTATGCTCTGGCGCCTCATGTCCATGCGATGATGGATGTTTCTGACGGGGTGCTGCTCGATGCCAGCCGGATGGCGAAAGCCAGCGGAGTGACTATTGCGCTGGATAGTGCGCTGGTTCCCATAGACTGCCCCGAAAACCGTCGCGCTGATGCGCTGCGCTGGGGGGATGATTACCAGCTTCTGTTCACCTTGCCGGTAGATGTTTGCCCCCCTGTTGCAGCTACGCCAATCGGGCAGGTGCTGCCGCAGGTCGATAGCGCGCTGCTGGTGGATGGCGCCTCTGTCGGTCCTGATGATACGCTTGGCTATCAGCATGGCTAGAGTGTGATGACAAAAAGTGGGCACCGGTTTTTGTCAAAAAAACACACGACAACAAAAGTATAAAGAGCGGGATGTGATTCTGTCATATATCATCCCGCTCTCGCGCATTTTCGCAAAAAAGCTGACAGACAATTCCGGCTCGGAAAATGCGGTAAAATAAAAGCTGTAAAGCTGTATCATGCCGATATTCTGGCAGAGCCTGTTGAAAAGAACGCTTCCAGTGCATTTTCCCATGGCCGAATATCAATGGCCCTTTCGGCCAGCCAATGATCATCGAAATAGGTCTTGCGGTAACGCTCGCCATCATCACACAGGATGGAAACGATTGACCCGGACTGGCCCTTTTCAGCCATTTCCTGAGCAATCTGTGCGCAAACCCAGATATTGGTGCCG
>JBKEEC010000302.1:0-2920 GCA_047975785.1 Sphingomonadaceae bacterium
CATGGCGACAAACCCACCAGATCATCGCAGCCATCTGTCACAGAAAGGCCAGGATTATCCCTCATGCGCAACTGTAGTACTAGAGCGGGATGACATATGACAGAATCACATCCCGCTCTTTATACTTTTGTTGTCGTGTGATTTTTTGACAAAAACCGGTGCCCACTTTTTGTCATCACACTCTAGCGCCAGAACGGGATGACAAATGATTGAAACATATCCCGCTCCGCATTTTTCAGGCCGAATAAGTCTATCAACTTTTTTGTGAAAATGCTTCAGCAGTGGTCAGCTGCTTCCTGATTTGTGTGATGGCAGCGCGAGGAGCGGCATTTTTCATGCGATGTTTACGCATTGTTCCCGTTGTCCTGTGCCGGACAACACCCTAACTCTGCCCATAATGAATCTTGCTCCCTATGCTGCCAGTCCCGCCGCATCACGCGGTCGTGAATTTGAAGAAAATCAGGATGGTATCCGCGGTCCGCGCACTGCTTTTCAGCGTGATCGGGACCGGATTATCCATTCCATCGCCTTTCGTCGGTTGCGTAGCAAAACACAGGTGTTTGTCGCTCCTGATGGAGATCACTATCGCACCCGCCTTACCCACAGCCTGGAAGTGGCGCAGATTGGCAGGGTTATTGCCCGCGCGCTGCAACTGGATGAAGATCTGACCGAGGCACTGTGTCTGGCGCATGATATTGGGCATCCGCCTTTTGGCCATGCGGGGGAAAAGGCGCTGGATCAGGCAATGGCTCCCTATGGCGGCTTTTGTCACAACGCCCATGCCCTGCGAGTGCTGATGAGGCTTGAAAGTCCGTATTGTGACCATGACGGGCTGAATCTGAGCTGGGAAGTGCTGGAAGGCATGGCCAAGCATAACGGTCCGGTAACTTCTCCGGTTGATGTCATGCGCGAACTGGACGGGGCTTTCCCGCTCGACCTTGAAAGCTGGCCTTCTCTTGAAGCGCAAATCGCAGCACTGGCAGATGATATTGCCTATGATAACCACGATCTCGATGACGGGTTGCGTGCCGGATTTCTGGCCTTTGATGCGCTGATGGAGCTTCCTTTCGTGGCTGATCAGTTTCACGCCATTGAGCGGCGCTTTCCTCATGCACCGCGTGACAGGCAAGTGCGTGAGCTGATCCGAAGCCAGATCGGGTTGATGGTCAATGATCTGCTGGAGCAGACCCGCCAGAACATATCCGGCCTGACTCATATTGATGAGGTCCGTGGCGCAGGTGAAGCACTGGCTGTATTTTCACCGTCCATGACCGATCAGGAAAGGATGCTCAAATCCTTCCTCTATGATAATCTCTATTATCACCCCGAACAGCAGGGCACGGCGGAAAAAGCCCATGCTGTCATTGCGCGGCTTCATGCGGGTTTTTCTCAGGCACCTGAATATTTGCCTGCGGACTGGCAGGCGACCATGCCGGTCGGGAATGCGGCTATCACTCGGCATATCGGTGACTATATCGCCGGAATGACTGATCGGTTCGCGATTGATCAATATACGGTCCTGTTTCAGCAGCGACCTACTGGCCTTAGCAATGTCTAGTCCGGTCCGGATTGCGCTGGCAGGTGCTACAGGTCTGGTTGGCCGCAGGGTGATGGAAGTCGCAGTGGGCCGCCCGGAATTGAGACTGGTTGCGATCGGGCGATCGGAAGCAAAGCTGCCCGCCGGTGCGCGGATGGAACAGTTTGTGGCAGCACCTTCTTTCTGGGGAGAGATCATGGAGGCTGTCCGGCCACATGTGTTTTTGTGTGCGCTTGGCACAACCTGGAAAAAATCCGGTCAGGAAGAAACAGCTTTCCGCGCGGCTGATTATGATCTGGTGATGGAATCAGCCCGTCAGGCGATCGAGTCAGATGTTCGCCGGATGGTGTTTGTCAGTTCTGTTGGCGCTCATATTGGCAGCAAACAGCTCTATTTACGTGTAAAAGGCGAGGTTGAACGCGACCTTGCGCGTATGGGGTTTGACCGGCTTGATATCATGCGGCCGGGTTTGTTGCGCGGAGAAAGGCACGAGGATAGCCGGCCCGCTGAAAGGGCGGGGCAGGTTCTGGCCCCTCTGGCGGATCTGATGCTGCATGGGAAATACCGGATCTATCGTTCGGTTGATGCGCGGATTATAGCCCGCGCCATGCTTGCTCTTGCGCTAAAATCCACGCGGGGCCGCTATATTCATGAGCATGACAGTATTCTTCGGGCTGCGCGCGACCTACCGGGCCTGGGGGGCTGAACTATGTGGAACACGGCTTTCATTCTTGTCAATTGTATCGCTCTATGTTGCTGGATATTGCTGATTGCAGTGCCTCGCAGGCCCTTGCCCCTCGCAATTGTCCTTTATGGCGGTGTTGCGATGTTATGTCTTGCCTACAGCATTTTCATGCTCACCCTGGGGGTGGGCATGGCATCCGGTGAGGGAGGCCTGCCCCGTATGGGGGTGGATATTTTCACTATCGCTGGCATTAGGACATTGTTTTCGGTTGATAGCGGTGCCGTGCTGGGCTGGACCCATTACCTTGCCTTTGATCTGTTTGTCGGATTGTGGATTGCCCGTGATGCAGATGCCAAGGGATTTTCGCGGCTGGTTCAGGTGCCTGTTCTGCTCATGACTTGTCTGGCAGGACCGGTGGGTCTGCTGGTCTGGCTGGTGGTCCGCGAAAGGCGGGCGCGTAAACTGGGGCGCCCGACCTGACTCCGGTCTGGCCCTGACCTGATCCCGAACTGACAAATCTGACCGGATCAGAATGAATTATACCAACATACGATGCGCTTGACTCATTGCATGTTGGTTAAGCCCGCGCGGCGCCTGAGCGTTTCAAACTGCTGATGTGTCAGCATCATTGCAGTTTGGTATTAGATGGCCCGATCCACATCATTGGCAGCGGATTCCAGATCCTGCCCCATGCCGCG
>JBKEEC010000303.1:0-2411 GCA_047975785.1 Sphingomonadaceae bacterium
AGCGTAGAAATTAACGCGCTATTGGCGGCATAACCTGTCGAAAAATAGAGGGCCGCCTCGGCTCCGAAAAAACGGGCAGCCTGCTCTTCAAGCTGCTCATGTGTCTCATGATTACCGCGTAACAGACGTGAACCACCAGACCCGACAGGAACACCGCGCTTCAATGCAGCCTCAATCGCACCCGATAGCCGCCTGCAGCCTGCAAGGGCGAGATAGTCATTTGACGCAAAATCCCTACCTTCCCGACTGGCAAGGGCGCGCAATCTCCCCATATCGGCCAGGCGGGACAAGTCAGTTTTCTGGGCGGCAAACAGGCCTGATCCGGAAGCAAGTCGTGTCATGCGCTGCCTATGGAGCGAATTTTCTCCAAGCGCAAACGGCCACCTGCAGAGCTTGGGCTTCATATCTTCGTATGAATTGTCACAATTGCTTTTGCATGAACGCTTATGTATGGCACTCATTCGCCCTGGCCGTTGATGGGAAACAAGCCATTACAAGGCCGGGGCGGCGTATTTTTATCGCCAGGGAACTTCCAATGACACGTCGCCGCCAGATTTACGAAGGCAAGGCCAAAATTCTGTATGAAGGCCCGGAGCCGGGCACATTGATCCAGTATTTCAAGGATGATGCTACGGCATTCAATGCCCAGAAAAAAGGCACGATCAACGGCAAGGGTGTCATCAATAACCGCATAAGCGAATATGTTTTTACCCGGTTGGCACATATTGGCATTCCCACGCACTTTATCCGTCGGCTGAACATGCGCGAGCAACTCGTCCGGCAGGTTGAGATCGTCCCTATTGAAGTGGTGGTGCGCAATGTCGCTGCCGGCTCGATAAGCAAACGGCTTGGTATTCCTGAAGGGGAGCAACTTCCCCACACATTACTGGAATATTATTACAAGGATGATGCGCTGGGCGACCCGCTTATCGCAGAAGAGCACATTGCCTGTTTTGGCTGGGCAGCGCATGAGGAAATGCACGACATTTCTTCCATGGCGATCCGTATTAATGATTTCCTGTGCGGGATGTTCTCCGCAATTGATATTCGGCTGGTAGATTTCAAACTGGAATTTGGCAGGATCTGGGACGGAGACTTTTCCCGCGTTATACTGGCAGATGAAATCAGCCCTGACGGTTGCCGATTGTGGGACATGAAAACCGGTGAAAAACTGGACAAGGATCGGTTCCGCCGTGATCTTGGCGGCGAGGAAGAGGCCTATCAGGAAGTTGCCCGACGCCTTGGGCTGCTGCAGAATGATGATGCAGGCCCCGGCGAAGTTCTTGATCTGAGCAGTCATCGCAATCGTCTACGCAATTCTCCGACGACCAAAAAATAGGCTTTCCAGAGCTTTTCGCGAAAAAGTGGATGCCGGTTTTTCGCCTGAGAAAAGCGATAACAAAGAACTATAGCTTCGCACTGCTTCAATCTAATCTCGCAATGCTGTAACATACAAAACTTGCGGTCAGCGTGATGGCGCTGCATCAGGGTAGAATGAAATTTCTCTCTGGCTTGCTCCCACTCGCGCTTGTTACGCTCGCGCTTTTTACATCGCCACTCTCCGCTCAGGAACTGGCAACACATGCACCATTTCCTGCAGCTGAACAGTCTGACCCCTGGGGCCTTGAGGGTAGCGACCTGAAGCTGGACCCCGCATGGCATATCGGCACACTCGAAAATGGCATGAGGTTCATTATCCGGCGCAACTCCACGCCGCGTGAAACTGCTATTGTTCGTTTGCATATTGGCTCAGGCTCGCTGTCGGAAACCGAAAGTGAACGCGGCCTGGCCCATTTCCTTGAACACATGGCCTTTAACGGGTCAAACAAAATACCCGAAGGGGAGATGATCAAGCTACTGGAACGCAAAGGGCTGTCTTTTGGCGCAGACACCAATGCCAGCACCGGATTTGATGCTACCGTCTACAAGCTCGACCTGCCGCAAAATTCACCTGACTTGCTGGATACCGCACTAATGCTGATGCGGGAAACAGCCAGTGAACTCACGCTGGCAGAAGATGCCGTGGATCGCGAGCGTGGCGTTTTGCTGGCGGAAATGCGTGACCGGCGAACATATCAGTTGAAAAATCTGGAGGACCAGATTGCATTCATCACTCCGGGTGCCCGCTATGCAAACCGCCTGCCCTTTGGCACTGAAGATGTGCTGAAACAGGCCAGTGCTGAAGACATACGTGGCTATTACGCACGCGAATATGTTCCTGCCAACACCGTGTTGGTCGTGATCGGTGATTATGACCCACACATGGTTGAAACAGAAATCCGACGCTATTTTTCCGGCTGGAAGGCAGCCCCCAGACCTGCCCCCGCCACGGCTGGCCCTGTCGATATAATGGCTCAGGGACAGAGCGACATCTATCTGGACCCATCGCTGCCTGAACGTATCCGGATTGC
>JBKEEC010000304.1:0-6116 GCA_047975785.1 Sphingomonadaceae bacterium
CCAATCCGGAGATGAAAAACGTGATTGACGGCCTCACCCCCATGGGCCGCATGGTCAAGGCCGATGAATTCGCCAGTGCTGTGCTCTGTCTCTGCTCTGACGAGGCCGGTTTTGTCACCGGGCACCCGCTGGTGATTGATGGCGGGGCAACGGCGTTCTGACAGGCAGCAGGGCTAGCCCTGCCCTTCCTCTCCCTCCGGCGGAGTAATCTTCACCATTCTGGCGTTATATTTCACTGTCTTGACGGCAATAGATGTCTCAACATGATGCACGCCGGGAAGGGCAAGAATCTCATCTGATGCGGTTTCGATCAGATCATCCAGATTGTTGAACAGACCAAGGGCAATAATGTTGAACTGCCCCATCGCGATCATCACCGCATTTATCAGGGGCATTTCAGCAATCTCACTGGCAATCTCGCGAACCCGGTCCACATCGGCCTGCACGCTGATAAAGGCCAGACGGTGCTTTTTCGCCATGGAAAAGCTGGTGATGGCGGTAAAATTAATCAGGCCTTCCTGCTGCAAGCGCTTGATGCGACCACGCACAGTCCCTTCAGTAACGCCCAGTTGCGAGGCAATCTTGCGGTTGGAAACCCTGGCATCCTGTGAAAGGACGGCAATAAGATCGCGGTCGAGATCATCAAGCTGAATATCAGGCATTGTTCAGGCCTTAGACACGATGGGAGCAACATCAAACTTGTATTTCATGATGTCGACAAAAATGGCAGGGGACATGGAGCGAATGCCCTTTACCTGAGAAATCTTGTCCAGCAGCAGGCCCGGCAAATCCTCATAGTCTTTCAGGGCAACCAGCATATCTATATCGTGCCCGCCAGTGACAAGATGCACGGCAAAAACTTCTGGCAATTCCGCCAGTTCCTCCGCAACATCAGAGGCCTTGCGCCCGTCAACCTCTATCGCAACTTTCATCAGCATGTTGATGCCATGCGCGGAGAAATCTGAAACGGCGACAACACGCATCTGGTCCATGTCTTCCATCCGCTTGATCCGCGAGGAGACAGTGGTTGCAGTGAGGCCCAGCTGTTCGGCAATCTGCTGATTAGTGGCTCGGCCATTCAGGCGCAATTGTTCGACAATGGCCCAGTCAGTTTCATCAGTCGAGAGTTCTTGAGACATAGTTTCCGGCTTGTGCAAATCAGGTCTGCTATGCTGCAAAGAGAATAGCTGAGTTAAGTCAATGAACGATTTTGAGCCAAAAGCAAGATCCCGAAAGGGTAATCGCCTCTACAGTTTTCTATGCCGCAATGCCCTATGCAGCCACCAACCGATCCCTGTCCTCTGCAATAGTTCGTCCGGAAAAATAAGTCAGGACTGCGCCAACAAGACCCAGCGGACTGATGACACTCAGCCCCATACGCAGTCCCATAGCTTCCGAAGACCCGGCAAACAGATCGCTCAAACCGCCTGCTGCCCAGGGGCCAACCACATTGCCGAACATGCTGACAATCAGCATGGAAAGGGCAATGCCGGTAGCACGGTCGCGCTCCGGCAGCACATATTGCAGCGCCGCCAGAATACCGATCGACCAGCCGCCACCGAGCAGGCCAGCAGGCACAGCCGCGACTTGTGCCATCCACAATTCCGGCAACCAGATGGTCAGCCAGATAAGCAGCGTTGCCGAGAACAGCGCGCCTGCGCTGAGCTTCAGCACCCTGTCCATACCCTTCTTGGTCAGCCGGTCAGCTATCACCCCAAAAATCAGCACACCAAGAAAACCCGGCAGGCCAAAGGACAAGACGAAAGCCGAACCGGCTTCAGCATTGGAGAGTCCATAGGCCCGTTCAAAGAGCGCCGGTCCCCACAGGCCAAAAGCGAGGCCAGAGAGAATGCCCAGTCCCATCCCAAAAGTCATGAAACGAATGCTGGGGGTAAAAACCAGTCTGCGTCCCAGTTCGGCAAAGCTTGGCCTTTGCGTGTTGCCGTCCTTGTCGGTTTTTTCATGCGGTGGTTCGCGGATAATCAGAAACGCAGTGACGGCGATAATAATCCCGGCTCCGCCAATCACCTCAAAGGCTGTGCGCCAGCCATGATCGGCGGCAATCGCCGGGCCACCTGCAAGGCCCAGAATCTGTCCGAAATACACCGCCGTTCCAATGATGGAAAGCGCTCTTCCCCGCTGATGGGCTGGGAAATAGGCCGCGATCAGCGCAGTTGCAGGGGCTTGATAAGCCGCTTCGCCAACCCCGACACCAACACGGGCTGCTGCCATCATCCAGCTGCTTTCGGCATAGGCCGTAAGCGCAGTGAACCCGCTCCAGACAACACAGCCAGCACACAGCACAGCAATGCGCGAGGTCTGATCTGCCAGCCGTGCAATAGGAAGCGCCGCCACGGTATAGATCACTGCAAAGGCAGGACCCATCAGTAGCCCCATCATCCCGTCGGACAGTTCAAAATCCGCCTTGATCGGCCCCACCAGCCCGGACAGCAGATAGCGATCCGCATAATTGAGGATGGCAATTCCCAGCAGCAGGAACAGCATCAGCCAGCGATTTGTCAGTTTTTTCTCCGCCATCCCTCATCCCCTCAAGCAGGTTTGCAAGCCCCCCTCCACCTTGCAGGGAGAGGGGGATAGTTTCGTTTATGCAGGCCGACGATCAGCCCAGGGCGCAGCCTGTTCAAGCTGTCCGGCAAGCTGGAACAAAAGCCCTTCTTCGCCATAGCGCCCGGCAAACATCACCCCGATTGGCAGGCCATCCTCTGACATGGAGAGCGGCACGGACATGGCAGGCTGGCCCGTCATGTTGAACAATTGGGTGAAGGGAGCAAACGCCCCTGTCCTGGCACCCCAGGTCGCAAAATCCGGGTTTGAGCTGAGGTCAATTGTCCCCAGCATCAGGGGAGGTTCCGCCATGGTCGGGCTGAGAATCAGATCATAATCAGCCATGAACTGCGCCACAGTGATGGCTGCTGCCTGCAAGATGCCATTGCCTCGTGCCATATCGCGGGCCGAAAAGGTCTTGCCATATTCAACAAAGCCCATGGTAATCGGCTCTAAAACATCGGTGGAAGGCTCTATGCCCAACGCCTTGCAGCGATCCTCTACATCTACTGAAACAAAGGGCGCGGTCTGGGTGAAGGCGGCAAAGCCAAGCTGCTGCGCATCCAGTTCGGGCGCGGCTTCCTCGACATGATGGCCGAGGCTTTCACAAAGGCGAGCGGCAGCCTGCGCGGCGGCCTTGCACTCGGCATCAACCGGGCTTCCAGCGACCGGACTGGTCATCAGGGCAATACGCAATCTGCCCGGATCGCGCCCGACATGGGAGAGAAATGTCCCGTCAGGGGATGGCGCGCCATAGCGCGAGCCGGGTTCCACCCCATGCGTCACATCGAGAATGGCGGCACTGTCCCGCACAGAGCGGCTGATGGCGTGATGGGTCGAAAGCCCGCCCCAGCCTTCTGTCCGGCCCGGCCCCATCGGCACCCGGCCCCGGCTCGGTTTGAGGCCAAACAGCCCGCAACAGGATGCCGGAATGCGGATCGAACCGCCCCCGTCCGAGGCGTGAGCTGCAGGCAGAACCCCGCTGGCCACAGCAACGGCTGCACCGCCGCTGGAACCACCGGCAATCCGCTCCGGGTTCCAGGGATTGCGGGTCTTGCCGCTCAGCGTGCTTTCGGTTGTGCCGGTCAGGCCATATTCGGGCGTGGTGGTCTTGCCAAAAATGACGAAACCAGCCTGTTCGGCGCGCTGGACAATTTCCGAAGTATAAGGCCCGCGATACCCCTTGTAGAGGCGGCTGCCTCCTTCGGTCAGTTCCCCCTTGAGGAAGGTGTGCAGATCCTTCAGCAGCCAGGGGACCCCAGTAAAGGGGCCATCCGGCAGGCCATTGGCGATTGCCTTGCGACCATAATCATAATGCTTTTGGGCCATAAAATTGAGCGCCGGGTTGATCGCCTCTGCCCGACGAATGGTATCTTCCAGCAATTCGCTGGCGGAAATTTCGCCCTTGCGGACAAGCTCTGCCAGCCCGAGCGAATCCCTATTTTCAAGCAATGCGTCCATTTCGAGAACCTTCCGGGCAAGAGCAGGCTGGGCAAAAGCGGATGTGCTGGCAGCGGCGACACCCGCCGCTGCCAGCACTGTTCTGCGCGTCAAATTCACGCGGCTTCGGCCTTTGCCAGCGAGGCCGGAACGCCTTCGCCCTCGACATAATAGCGGGCATAGAATTTGCGGAATTGTGCGATCGGCCCGTCACCTTCGCAGATATAGGGCTTTGCCTGATATTGCTGCCGGTCCCAGACAACCTTGTCCTGATCGAGCTGCTTGCAGATGTCACGGATCAGCGCCTTGGCAAGGCCTGCGCCTGCACCTTCGGCCTGTTCACGCGGCTGAGTGAAGCAATAGCGCACCCTCAGCACGTCTTCTTCCACAGGAACGAGGCTGGCGACCATAAGCGTTTCCGAGATATTGCTGAATTTCACCCAGCTCTGGCCCGGCCCCATCGTGTCATAGGAAATCAGGCCATCAACAATTCCGTTGGGCGTGCCCATCGGTGCCCGGACATTCGCCCCGCGCCCCCATTCTTCCCAGCGCAATTCGGCATTGGGAACATCAGCGGTGCCGTGAATATATTTGAAATGGGCGACATCAACACCGTTTTCAGCCATATTCTGCAGCGAGCCATACACCATCCATTCGTGGATTTCATAATTGGTCCAGTCGGGATGGCCATATTCTTCATGTTTCGCCACTTCCCACAGCGGGTCAACGCCTTCGGGGTGATACCACATCCAGATCCAGCCATTGGCTTCGGTGGTCGGGTAGGTGGCGGTGCAGCGGCGCTTCACCTGTGGGGGGATGGAGCGCGAATAGGGGATTTCTTTCACCACCCCTTCCTCGCCATCATAGCGCCAGGCATGGAACGGGCATTCAATCATATTGCCATGAACCTTGCCGCCATGGCCCATATGCGCGCCCAGATGCTTGCAATAAGCATCCATAATCCGCACCTTGCCATCCTCGCCGCGCCAGACCGCCAGTTCACGGCCAAAGCTGCGCAGCGGCTTGACCTGGCCAATGTCGACAAAATCGACCATTTCCACGGCATACCAGCCAAAGGGAAAACCAATGTCGAGATTGCGCTCCGCAATGCTGGGCCGGTTTTCAACCGGGGCTACACGCCAGTCAAAGAGATCTTGCCCTTTGAGCTTTTCCAGAATTTGCCACACAGCCACTGGCGCAGTGCGGGCATCGGTTGCAGATTTGACATCCGTATCAGACATGTTTGCACTCCTTCATGTCTTCCCGCAGATGCTGCGGGAGTGTCAGGCAGGCCGGGGTTGTCTCAGCTAGTCCGACAATGGTCACC
The DNA here is from genome assembly GCA_047975785.1 of Sphingomonadaceae bacterium. GTDB lineage: Bacteria > Pseudomonadota > Alphaproteobacteria > Sphingomonadales > Sphingomonadaceae > JACXVD01. The sequence continues at coordinate 5,333 of JBKEEC010000304.1, forward strand.
AATGGAGCAGACTTCCCGACTCCAAACTCCACTTCTCCGTTTTACAGCCCGAAGACTTTCCGGGCATTGTCCCTCAGGAATTTGGGCCAGACCTCATCCTTCAGAGGGACATTTTCCATGTCCGAAAAAATCCTGTCGAGGCTCAGGCCCATGGGGAAATATCCGGCATAAATAATCTTGTCGCTGCCACGCGTATTGGCATAATCCAGAATCGCCTTGGGATAATGCTTGGGAGCAAAGGCACTGGTTGAATAATAGAGGTTGGGCCATTTCAGCATCAGCTTGACGGCCAGCGCCTCCCACGGCTCTGCCCCGTGGCGCATCACAACCTTGAGATCGGGGAAGAACCAGCACACCTCGTCCAGATGCTCGACCTTCTGGGTTTCCATGGGAATGCGCGGCCCCGGTATCCCCGCATTAAGGCAGACAGGCAGGCCCAGCTCTGCCGCTACCGTGTATAGCGGAAACATATATTTGTGGTTGATCGCCACTTGCGGCAATGTGCCGGCAGGAAACACGCTGATTGCCGACAGGCCAACCTCGGAATGGAGCTGGCGAATGCGTTTGACTTCTTCCATCCCGCCATTGGGGTTGCAGGGCAGGTCAAAGAAGAACCTGTCACCAAACATTTCCTTGGCCCGGTAAGAGGCTTTGGTCCCGTTCCAGCCGACCATCGCCTTTTCAATGTTGAAACGGTCCATCTGGTCGACAGTCCATTTGACATAATCATCCACCGCGCCCGATTGCGGAATGTCCTTGAACATATATTGGGCCGGCATGGAGA
>JBKEEC010000305.1:0-3248 GCA_047975785.1 Sphingomonadaceae bacterium
CCGCCGCTTCACCCGGCGGTGATCCTGTTCGATACTGTTATTCTTGTATTTGCTCTGCCGCATGACAACGGGCTTTATGGCTGGATCGGTCTTCATGCGAACTTCGCAATGCGCCTTGCGGGCGCCGTCCAGATTGGCCTGACTACCGTCAATGGTGATCTGGGTCGGGAGGCCATTGTGCTTCATGGTGCGTTTGAAGAACCGCCTGGCATCCTTGAGATTTCGGGTCCGCGAATACATGAAATCCACCGTCGCTCCGGACTTGTCGATCGCCCGGTAGAGATAGACGTCCTCGCCCTTCATCTTGATGTAGGTCTCATCGACGTGCCACTTCCTTAACACGGGGCGCTTGCGCTGGCGGAATGTCTCCAACAACAACGGCGTGTAGCGGATCACCCAGCGGTGAATGGTCGAATGATCCACCGACAGCCCGCGCTCTGCGATCATTTCTTCCAGATTCCGCAGGCTCAGGCCGTAAGCCAGATACCACCGCACACATAGCAGGATAATCGACTTGTCAAAATGCCGTCCCTTGAACATTCCTGGCTTCCCCATTTGGCCCCACAAGCCCGCGCCCTATCATCACCGCCAAAAGTTTGCGACAGAACCGTCAGCCTTCGTGAAGTCGAGGAAATGCTGCCGGAACGCGGCGTTGAGACGTCTTGCGCTAAACTGCCATGGTGCTGACACATCAGCAGTTTGAAACGCTCAGGCGCCGCGCGGGCTTGATATGGGCCTTTGCATGGCGGATTTTTGATCAAAACCGTCGTCCATATTTTGCCATGACACTCCGGATCTTTGTTGCATCGCAGCGAATCGGCGGCTTGCCTCATTTTTTCAGACAGGCAAAACGATGTGCTTGGCATTATCTTTCGATGAGGATGCGAAAAAATGCGGTGAATAACTTGAAATTCCCCGTTTTCTGCGCTTTTGCCTTTGACAGCGAAGGGAAAAACGGCTCTTGTCCTTCGCATCGGAGAGACGATTCACCGAAACTCTGAATTTTACCTTTTGACCTTTTAGAAGCTAGGGGGTTCCCAGAATGAACAAAAATGATCTGATCGGCGCGGTTGCAGACAGCAGTGGCCTGTCCAAAAGTGATGCATCTGCCGCTGTTGAAGGTGTGTTTGATGCAGTAACCAAAGCCCTTTCCAAGGGCGACGAAGTTCGTCTTGTTGGCTTTGGCACATTTTCTGTGTCCAAGCGTAAAGCATCGACCGGCCGTAACCCCCGCACTGGCGAACCGATGACCATCAAGGCATCGAACCAGCCCAAATTCAAAGCGGGCAAGGGTCTGAAAGACGCTGTCAACTAAGACGCAATTGCCTGTAAGCGGGACACCACGATCCCGCTTTCTTTATTAAGGCGCCGCCCCGGCCAGATGGTCAGGGCGGCGTTTTTTATGGCAGGTATTTTATCGCAGCAAATGCCCGGCACGGTCACGCTTGGTTGTAAGGTAGCGCCGGTTATGCGGATTATCCGGCAATTGATGCGGCACACGATCCGTGATTGTCACTCCGGCCGTTTCAAGCGCGACAACCTTGGCAGGATTATTCGTCATCAGACGAATGGCCGGCACATCCAGCAGGGCAAGCATCCGTGCTGCAACCGGAAAATCACGCGCTTCATCAGGCAGGCCGAGTCTCTGATTGGCTTCAATAGTATCAAACCCCTGATCCTGCAGACGATAGGCTCGTAACTTATTGATCAGGCCAATGCCCCGCCCTTCCTGACGCATATAGAGCAGAATCCCCCAGCCTCCTGCCTGCGCTTCTGCGCTCATCGCGGCAAGGGCGCTGTCAAGCTGTGGCCCGCAATCGCATTTCAGACTACCCAGAATGTCCCCGGTCAGACATTCGGAATGCAAGCGCACCAGCGGCACCTTGCCGGCTGTTCGCTGCCCGATCACCAGAGCGATATGCTCACGCGTATCATCAACCGTGCGGAAGGCATAAATATGCCCATTTTCATCGGCGCTGATGGGTAAATCCGCATGGGTTGCGATGACAAGGCTGGCAGGGCTCGTCAGGGCAGCAATACCTGCCGTGCTTACATCCTGCACCAGTCCTGCCGGTTCAGGGTTGACCAGAAAGGCAGGCAAAATCCCGGCGATTCTGGCCAGTTTCATTGCGCCAGCGGCCCCATCCTGCCACTCAAGCGGCAGAACGCGGAAAGGGCCTTTCAGCGGGTGAGCAAGATCCAGTGCCGGATCGGCTATGGGCAAGCCGCGTGCAAGGTCAAACGTCTCATCTGCCCGGATCAATACCGGCGCATGAGGTATGGCCGCATCGCGCTGGTTGGTCAGTTTCAATGTAGCCGCCCGCGCAGCAGAAATCAGCATGACTGAGGCAATGGCGCCCGGTGCCAGACCTGTTTCTACCGGCAGAAGAACCGGCCCGCCATCGACCCTTATCGGCCAGCCATGACGCAGCGCGTCAACAGCCTGCGCCGCCCGGCGCGAAGAGGCCTCTCCTTCGCTCAGAGCGCAAGTTCCGTCACCAGCGGGATATGATCTGACGGTTTTTCCCAATCTCGACAATCCTCGAAAATCCGGTGAGCAACCACCTTGTCCGCTAATTGGGGACTGAGCCACATATGATCAAGCCGGCGGCCACGATCACCCTTGCGCCAGTCTTTCGAGCGATAGGACCACCAGCTGTAATAACGGGCAGGCGGTGCAATCACTTCCCGCCCGACATCTACCCAGCCATGGGCGTTCCGGAAGCGGGCCAGACTTTCGATCTCTATCGGAGTATGGCTTACAACCTTGAGCAATTGTTTGTGACTCCAGACATCGCTTTCCAGCGGAGCAATATTGAAATCTCCGACAATCAGATGAGCCTGATCCAGTCCGCTGGCCCAGGCCGTCATCCGGTCCAGAAAATCAAGCTTCTGGCCAAATTTGGGGTTCACTGTCCGGTCGGGCTCATCCCCTCCGGCCGGAACATAGACATTGTCAATGATCAGGTCGCTCTCAGGCAGACGCACCCCGATATGGCGGGCTTCGCCATTGGCCTGCCAGTCATGGCGGGAAACTTCTTCAATCGGAACCCGGCTGACAGTTGCCACACCATGATACCCTTTTTGTCCGTTCACCGCATGATGCCGGTATCCCAGCGCATCAAAAGCCGCATAGGGGAACTGATCCTCCTGACATTTGATTTCCTGCAGGCACAGCACATCGGGGGCCTGCGCTTTTATAAATTGCTCCACAATCGGCATGCGCAAACGCACCGAGTTGATATTCC
>JBKEEC010000306.1:0-2167 GCA_047975785.1 Sphingomonadaceae bacterium
CATAATGTCCTGATTGTACCATGCTTTATATCTGCTTGATACCGGCTATAGGTTGCAGAAAATGCTGATCTTCATCGCCGACAAAGCCGTATCGCGAAAGTATGTCCAAAGAGCGCTCCAGGGAGTGGTACCCGTTGCTTTGCTCGGTAAGCGGCCACTTTCCGGCCATTTGCACCGGTGTCATGATGTTCGGGTTCTGTCCATCATTCATGCCGCTGACACGCATATCCCGCCGAGATATTGCTCGTCCTGTCCCATGTGAACTGGCTGATAACGTCAACGCCATTTGACCGGGGCGATGGATAAGCATCAGGCCGTCCGCCGAACTTGGCAGTATCTGTGGCTGGTCAGGATAGGTTATGTGGGTGACGCCTTTGCGAATGGTCACACTTCCATCCGGGTTATGCTCAATCGTGTTGTGGATGGTATCTCCCATTGGGCCGCCTTCACCGAATAAACTCCTCACAACATCAATCATCTCTTCACGGACGTCAATCCCGGAAGCGACGACGGGTTCATATTCTCCATCGTATTTTTGCGGATTATCGACCAATGCACCCAACTTTTTTTGACGATCACCTCGGGATCCGGTGTGAACAACCGCTGTCACTTGATCCGTTTCAACATCTGCCGCAAGGTTCACAAAATGGTTTCCGCCCAACTGGTCGATCAACTGCCGTTCATCCAATCGCCGGTAGAGTTCATCCAGTTCTGCCTGCGAATTTTTGAGATCGCGACCGGATATTTGCAGCGGAGCCATGGCCATGCCGCATCCTATGTCAGCGCCTTTGATGTACTTGCGCCAATCAGGATGCTGCTCCGTATCAATGGTGACAAGAGCGCCGGTGGGAATGAGTCCCCTCTCCGTTGGAGAGACATCCGGAAAGACGACCATCTCTTTGGCTGGTATGTGGTAAAGCAGCGACCTGAGTTGCAACTCCATCTCCCAATCCGGCTTATCGGTCAAGACATAAACGCGTCTCTCTTCCCAACCCTTTTGAGCTGAAAACAAAGAAGGCAACGTAGCCGTATCTCGTTCGACTGGCGGTGAGGTATATTCTGGAGAGATCATGGGATTCATTATACTAAAAATTGACGCTGACCCGAGGCGTTGTGCGCTATTCAGCGCTGGCCGAAAGTTCTTTCAAAAACCGGGTTGGGCTGACTATCTTCATGTTGTCTACCTGCCCCAATGCCAACACCGCCGCATCGCCTGTGACCACATAGTCAGCATCATACGCCAGGCCATAGGCAATCAGAAAGTCGTCATTTGGGTCAGTGACATACTGTCCAACGGATCTCAATTGAGGCGGAATTTCGGCGCTTTCCAGCAACGCCTGAATGAATGCATCTGTTTGCTGTTGAGAAATTCGTCTCTGAAAATAGGGCTTGGTCGCCAACGTGTGGCGGAGTTCGGTCACCAACTCTTGCGGTACGAGTAAAGTGACGGCATCGGTCAGACAATGGTGGATGACTCTGACAATCGTGCTGTCCGCTCGGGAACTCATCAGATAGCTGAGCCAGACATTCGTATCGACAATCACGATACTCATAGATCGTTTTTTGCGAGTCGTTCATCCATTTCCAACGTTTCCCGGATCACTTCTTCGGAAAATCCGGCTGCCCGATACGCTTCTTCTGAACTTCCGTCCGGGTTCCTTGCTGCTATCTCCATCCGCAGCGCCCGCAGCTGAGCAAGCGCTTTTCTGCTTCGCTCCTGCTTTTTCAGCTTCTCCAGCAGCTCATATTCCTCATACGGGATCAGCACCGCGGTCGGCTCGCCGTACAGCTTCACGATCACCTGATCGTTGTGTTCCTTGGTCCACTTCAGAATAGACCCAAATTTCGCCTGGGCCTCAGTCGAGGTAATGGTTCTGGGCATGGCGGTTGGTCCTTTCATGGGTATGACAAAATTTACCTCTAATATCTTGGCTGCTTTGTTAGCCAACAACAGTATATCATGTTTTTGCAGGATTTTTTGCCGCAATCAAAAATGAACGTTAAAACCACTCCCCTACCCGCCTGGGTTACCTTTGTCGTTGGTCAATGGCTGACGGAGAAGTTTTTACCGGTTCGATTGGCGTATATTTGTGTTGGTCATATCCTATTGACAGGCGTTTCGCGCGAGTTTAGTACCACTACGTCTTCAATTACCCCATATGTTGGA
>JBKEEC010000307.1:0-8146 GCA_047975785.1 Sphingomonadaceae bacterium
CAAGTAGCTTTCTGACAAGATCCGCCTGACCTTTCGCGCCGGTTTTGGCGTATATTCTCTTGGAATAGTTGCGGGCAGTTTCGGGGGTCAGTCCGATTTTTTTGCCGCCTTCGACAATGGAATCTCCATGACATATGGCTTCTGCCAGAGCAGCTTCTCGCGAAGAGAGGCCATAAAGCGCCTGTGCAATTATAGCGCCTGACTTGCCTGCCTGCCTGTCTGTGTCATCCCGGCTGAGGGCAATCGCGCAAACGCCATTGGGCAAGAGGGTGCTGTCCGCCAATACACGCCGGACAAGAACAGGCGGCTGCTCCTGCTTGTCTTGCAGCAGGAGCGGAAGAGTGTCTGTCTCATCATTAGTGTCATCCGATTGTGCACAAAACTGCGTCAGTATTTGCTGCAAGGAGGCAGGAATGTGGAGCTTTTCGCCATCAGTCAGGGACAGGTGACTGTTTGTATCGCCGCCTGTCACCACAACGCTGCCATTTTTGTCCAGCGCGCACTGGCTGACCCCGATTCGCGACAGGGCGGATTCGGCCATAGCCAGTTTCAGTCGCAAGTCTTCAATCCGGGCAAATTGCATCATCGCACTTGCGATATGGGGCACGAGGTTGGAGAGTAATGCGCTGTCGGCGGCCTCAAATTCAATGCGCCGGTGACTGGCGAGAATCCATGCATTGATATTTTCTGCCGCACTGATCCGGACAAACCGGGCATGGACAATGCCGGCTTTGGTCAATGCGATATCCTGCTGTTTGCCGAGGGGGCTGTCCGGCTGGCTGCGCATTTCTTCGAGCGCGTAAACCCGTCCAGGACGCAGGCGAACATAAGGAAACAGGCCAAGTTCTGACAAGGTTTCAATATCGGGCGCCCGTTTTTCTGAAAGGCTGGAGGGACGAAGAATGTGCGGGTCTGCCGATTTGATCTGAACAATCAGGGCGATCTGGTCAGCACCGGTGCGGGCCTGCAGGCGCTGCAAGAATGTATCCCACACAGGAGTTTCAAAGGCTCCGGAATAGAGCGGCTCAAGCAGGCTGGTTTCATCACTTGGGGAGAGCGCCATAACATTGCTCCCATATGGGAGTATTGCGTCTGCGTCCAGTTCTTCATGATTCGTTTCATCAACAAGGGATGAGATGCATGACAGACAAAGAATCCAGAACCCTGACCCATTTGCAGCGCCTTGAAGCGGAGAGTATCCATATCATGCGCGAAGTGGTTTCAGAGACGCAGAAGCCGGTAATGCTCTATTCGGTGGGCAAGGATAGTGCAGTGATGCTGCATCTTGCCAAAAAGGCATTTTATCCGTCGCCACCGCCCTTTCCCCTGCTTCATGTCGATACGACATGGAAGTTCCGCGCCATGTATGATCTGAGGGACAAGGCTGCCGCCGATGCGGGGATGGAATTGCTGGTCCATCACAATCCCGAAGCAGAAGAACGCGGCATCAACCCGTTCGATCATGGCCCGCTCCACACTGATATGTGGAAGACAGAAGGGCTGAAACAGGCGCTCGACAAATTCGGCTTTGATGCTGCCTTTGGCGGAGCACGCCGGGATGAAGAGAAAAGTCGTGCGAAAGAGCGTATCTTCTCGTTCCGCACTGCCAGCCATGGCTGGGACCCTAAGAACCAGCGTCCGGAAATCTGGAACCTGTATAATGCCCGCAAGGCCAAGGGTGAAAGCATCCGCGTTTTTCCGCTCTCCAACTGGACCGAGCTGGATATCTGGCAATATATCCATCTGGAAAATATAGACATTGTGCCGCTCTATTTCTCGGCAAAGCGCCCTACGGTGGAGCGTGACGGTATGCTGATCATGGTTGATGATGAGCGCCTGCCCCTGCACGAGGGAGAAACGCCTGTAGAACGGTCAATCCGTTTCCGCACACTGGGCTGTTACCCGCTGACAGGTGCAGTGGAGAGCACGGCGGCAACCTTGCCGGAAATCATCCAGGAAATGTTGCTGACAACCACATCGGAGCGTCAGGGCCGCGTGATCGACAAGGATGGCGGTGATGCGAGCATGGAAAAGAAAAAACAGGAGGGGTATTTCTGATGAGCACTGAACAGGCACCCGAACCAACCTACAAGACCGACGCGCTGATCGCCGAGGACATTGACGCCTATCTGGACACGCATCAGCACAAGACCATGCTGCGTTTCATTACCTGCGGCAGTGTGGATGATGGCAAGAGCACGCTGATAGGCCGCTTGCTTTATGATTCCCGGATGATCTTTGAAGACCAGCTTGCTGCCCTGGAAAGTGACAGCAAGCGCGTTGGCACGCAGGGGCAGGAAATTGACTTTGCCTTGCTGGTCGACGGGCTGGCCGCAGAGCGCGAACAGGGCATTACGATTGACGTTGCCTATCGCTTTTTTGCGACTGAAAAGCGTAAGTTTATTGTCGCTGATTGTCCTGGGCATGAACAATATACCCGCAATATGGTGACGGGCGCATCGACTGCGGACCTTGCGGTTATTCTGATTGATGCGCGAAAGGGCGTGCTGGTGCAGACACGGCGGCACTCCTATCTGTGTCACCTGCTGGGGATCAGGAATATCGTGCTGGCTGTCAACAAGATGGATCTGGTTGATTACAGTCAGGATGTGTTTGATTCCATTGTTGCCGATTACACCGCCTTTGCAGAAGAAATCGGGATTGAGCAGTTCACCGCCATGCCGATTTCCGGTTTCAAGGGTGATAATATCACAGCCAGTTCAGATAATACGCCGTGGTATAAGGGCAAGCCTCTGGTCGAGCATCTTGAAACGGTAGAGCTGGACAATGCGCGCAATCTGGCCCGCCCGTTTCGAATGCCTGTGCAATGGGTCAACCGGCCCAATCTTGATTTCCGGGGTTTCTCAGGGCTGGTCGCCACTGGCTATGTCAGGCCGGGGGATGCACTGCGTGTTCTGCCGTCAGGCAAGACCAGCACGGTCAGCAGGGTTGTAACCTTTGATGGTGATCTGGACGAGGCCGGGGCCGGGCAATCAATCACAATTTGCCTTGAGGATGAGATTGACTGTTCACGTGGAGACGTGCTGGCGACCTCTGACGATCCGCCCGAAGTGTCCGATCAGTTTGAAGCGACACTGATCTGGATGGATGATGAGCCGATGCATGTCGGGCGCGCCTACTGGCTGAAGCTGGGCACACAGACTGTTTCGGTTACCGTGCAGGAGCCAAAATACGAGATCAACGTCAATACAATGGAGCATCTGGCGGCCAAGACACCGGGCCTCAACTCTATTGGTGTGGCGGAAATCGCCACGGATAAGCCGGTTACATTCGAGGCTTATCAGGACAATCGCGCTTTAGGCGGATTTATCCTGATCGACAAGATCACCAACCGGACAGTATGCGCCGGTATGCTGCATTTCAGCCTGCGCCGGGCGCAGAATGTGCATTGGCAGCCGACAGACATCAATCGTGAAAGCCATGCTTCGCTGAAAAACCAGACGCCGCGTGTGTTGTGGTTTACCGGGCTTTCCGGGTCGGGCAAATCCACCATCGCCAATGAGGTGGAGAAACGTCTCAACCTGATGAACCGGCACACATTCCTGCTGGATGGCGATAATGTCCGTCATGGTCTGAACAAGGATCTTGGCTTTACCGAGGCGGACCGGATCGAGAATATCCGCCGTGTCGGGGAAGTTGCCAAATTGATGACCGATGCCGGTCTGATTGTGCTGACTGCCTTTATCAGCCCCTTCCGTGCCGAGCGCCAGATGGTGCGTGATATGTTGCCTGAAGGCGAGTTTATCGAGATTTTTGTCGATACACCGCTTGAGGTCGCTGAAGAACGCGATGTGAAGGGCCTCTATAAAAAGGCACGCGATGGCAAGCTGAAGAATTTTACCGGCATAGACAGTCCTTATGAGGCACCGGAAGATCCCCAGATCCGTGTGAATACCGTGGAGATGACACCCGAAGAAGCTGCCGAGCATATCATCCGCTCCATCATGCCCCTGAAATAGCAGGGGCATGATGGAGCATGTCAGGCTGGGGGATGCAAACACATCAGCCGCAACAGGATATTCCGAAAGTGGCAGAAATTATCGAGGAAGGTGGATTATGAGTGAGGATGCAATGAACGACGCTGAACTGGCAGCTCATCTGGCGCAACAGGCGGGCAAAATCCTCTTGCAGGTGCGGACTTCCGGCATGTTTGATGGCAAGGCACTTGGCAAGGCAGGTGATGCGACGGCTAATGAGTTTCTCTGCCATGCCATCAGGTCACAGCGGCCTGATGATGGCCTGCTCTCAGAAGAGGAAAAGGATAATTCTGCCCGGCTGGAGCAAAGCCGGGTGTGGATTATAGATCCGGTGGATGGCACCCGTGAATATGGAGAGGCACGCACAGACTGGGCGGTTCATGTTGCACTGGCAATCAATGGTGCGCCTCAAATTGGAGCGGTAGCCCTGCCGGGGCTGGATGTAGTGATGAGGACAGACAAGATTTCACCCTTGCCCGAAGCCGCAAGCGTTCCGCGCATGGTTGTCAGCCGGACCCGCCCGGCAAAAGAGGCCGTGGCCGTGGCAGAGGCGCTGGGAGCAGAGCTTGTTCCGATGGGCAGTGCCGGAGCCAAGGCGATGGCTGTTGTGCGCGGTGAGGCTGAAATATATCTGCATACGGGCGGACAATTTGAATGGGATAGCTGTGCGCCTGCAGCTGTCGCACAGGCTTATGGGCTGCATATCAGCCGGGTAGATGGATCTCCGCTCGTGTATAACCAGAGCGATACCTACATGCCGGATCTGCTCATTTGCCGGCCTGAATGGGCAGGCAGGGTTCTGGAACTGGTGGCAGCAATGCCGCCTGAGTGACCCCTGCCGGTTGCTGCTCTCCGCCCGTTACTGTTCCTTGTCTGTCACTGAACGCAGGTTTTGTGGGCGCTCCCCTGTCATGCGCTTGTAAAAACGGGAGAAATAGGATGGGTCTGAAAATCCAAGTTCCCATGACACTTCAGCGCATGTTGCATTGGTGAAACGTAGCAGCCTCTGGGCTTCGAGCGCCAGCCTGCGATTGATCATCTCCAGCGGGCTCATCCCGAATGCGCCCTGGGACAGACGCGATACTGTGCGCTCCGTGCAGCCTAGTTCACCTGCATAAAAACCGAGGGGCAGGTGCCTGCGATAATGCTGTTCGATAAGGGCACGAAATTTCTGATGCTGTGCTTCTGGCCCCCCGGCTGACTCCCCGGCTCCGGTGGCCAGTGCCAGACGCAGCCAGCTTTCTGCCAGGGATCTGGTCAGCAGCAAACGCGCAGAGGTTGCATCAAGACCTGTATTGAGGAGCAATTGCTCACCCAGTGCAACCAGCCCCTCCTGTGTCTGCCTGCTGCATTGCATCAGGCCGGAAAGGCCCAGAGCAATCCGCAAAGGATCATGGGCGTCAAATTCGAGGACATATTCTTCAGAAACCGATACTACCAGCCCAATTGCTTCGGTTGAGAAATGGAAGCCGTGCACTATACCTGACGGAGCGAGAAGCAGGACTGGGCCACTGGCAGAAATATGCTCTGCCCCGACTTGCGCCGTAACGCTGCCGGATTGCAGAAACAGCACTTGTGAAATAGCCGCGTGGCGATGAGGAGAAATTTCCCATTCGTGCAGGCGGCTGCGGGCGGCGATAGTCTCGCAATGGACCATTTCAGCCAGCCCATCCGCGCGTTTTTCACCATATAGCCGATAGAGCGGAACTGGTGGGATGTGTATGGCCATGTCCGGATAATACCATAAATTGTCGCCCCTGTCCCTTCCTTCTGCTGCCTTTGTCTGCAATTTTCCCAGTTCAGAGCAAAGGTTCGGGACAAAGGTTCAGAACAGGCGTTCAGGGCAAATATCGGGACGGGAGAGTGAAAATGGGTAAAACGCAGGTTTGTATTATTGGTGCCGGGCCAGCCGGGTTGCTGCTGGGCCATTTGTTGCGCGCTGATGGCATTGATTGTGTCGTGCTTGAACAGCGGACAGGGGAATATGTGCTCAGCCGTATCCGGGCCGGAGTGCTTGAAACAATTACAGTCGATCTGATGCAAAGGCTTGGCCTTGATGGCCGGATGAAGAAAGAAGGCCTGTGGCATGACGGGTTCAACCTTGCCGATGGCGAGCGTCTGATCCGTATTAATATGAAGGCGCTGACGGGCAAACAGGTGATGGTCTATGGCCAGACGGAAATTACCCGCGATCTGATGGATGCCGCGCCGGAACGTGACCTTGAAGTGATTTACGAAGCGGAAAATGTCGCCCTGCATGATGTGGAGGGCGACACACCCTGTGTAACCTATACCAGAGATGGGCAGGATCACCGTATTGACTGCCGGATCATAGCCGGCTGTGACGGGTTCCACGGGCCAAGCCGCAAGGCGATTCCTGCCAGTGTCGGGCGTGAATATGAGCGCGTATACCCCTTTGGCTGGCTGGGTATTCTGGCCGATGTTCCGCCCTGCAACCATGAATTGATCTACGCCAACCATGAACGCGGTTTTGCGCTGGCATCCATGCGTAGCGAAAGGCGTAGCCGCTATTATATTGATGTTCCGCTCACCGAAAAGGTAGAGGACTGGAGCGATGATCGTGTCTGGGATGAACTGGCGATCCGGCTCGGCCCGGATGCAGCGGCCAATATCGTGCGCGGACCCAGTATCGAAAAAAGCATCGCACCTTTGCGCAGTTTCGTATTTGAACCCATGCGCCATGGCAGCCTGCTATTATGTGGTGATTCAGCGCATATCGTCCCGCCAACCGGAGCCAAGGGGCTGAATCTGGCCGCAAGCGATGTATATTATGCGGCAGAGGCTCTGGCGGCCTTTTTCAAAGCCGGTAATGCGGATGCGATTGCAGGATATTCTGCAAAGGCACTGGCGCGTGTCTGGAAGTCCGAGCGGTTTAGCTGGTCGCTGACCAAACTCATGCACCGTTTCCCTGAAGATGGTCCGTTTGAACGGCGTATGCAGGTGGCAGAGCTGGATTACATTGCCGGGAGTGAAGCGGCGCAAAGAAGCATCGCAGAAAACTACGTCGGCCTTCCTGTGTAAATTACCTGAAAATAGAGTTTTTCTTTTGCGAAAAACCGGCACCCACTTTTTCGCGAAAAGCTTTAAATCTTGTGATGCTATAGAAAACGGCACCTGGTGGAAAGCCGGGTGCCGTTTTCCGCTCTCGGTCCTGAAATCAGAGCATTTTCCAAAAAAAAGCTGAGAGGCTTTCCTGACCTGGAAAATACGGTAAAACAAACAATTACAGCATTGCATCTGCTTCAATATTAAAGAGCAATGCTGCAGAATGCAGTTACTCTGCTACTCCGGCAGCTTCATCAACAGCCTGCATACCTTGCTGGGCAGACATATCGTTGTTGTCGACTGCCTTGGCGGCGTCCTTGCCGGTTTGTTTTACGTCACCTGCCTGCGCATTTAGCGCATCAGCCGTTGCCTGATCACCTGTTTCCTTGGCCAGATCGGCATGATCTTCAAGGGCATCTGCTTCATGCCTGCCAGCATCTTCTACGGAATCTGCTTCCTTGCTCTGGCAGGCTGCCAGCGCAAGCGATGAACTGATAAGTGCTGTAGCTAAAACGATTTTACGCATAGTACTAACTCCTTGAGGTTTATGCTTAAAACCAGAAAATTTAACTCTCCCAGCCTTCAACGGGCAAATATTACCCGATTTTGGTATCGAATCGTGAATGCAAATAGTCCCGCCGAGGCCGCTTATCACTAGCACAAGATCATGCGTTTGTTTCAGAAATTTAATATCAGATGAATTGCATTGGAAATAAGAGTATTAACAATTACATTAATACACTGATTTTAAACATTATTTATTTCACTATTCGATTCTGACCCTGCCTTTTACTGGTGATTGCTTGCAATGGATTTCCCCCATTCTGCCGCACCCAGAAGCAGCATCAGGTTGAGCATAATTGACCTGCCGATGCCGACCACCATGGCATTGGGCTGATCTGAAAATGTCTGTGAAGCTATCACCATTGATGCCGCGACATTGCGCAGTGCGGTTGAAAACCCGAACAATGCCAGATTCGATGTATTGCGTGGGGCAGCCAGAACCATTCCTATCAGAAATGCCCCTGCGATCAGCAGGGCAGAGGCCAGAATAAGGCCGGTTCCGATGACCTCGACAATCA
>JBKEEC010000308.1:0-5690 GCA_047975785.1 Sphingomonadaceae bacterium
TCATCCTTGCTGGTCAGGAAAATAACCGGCAGGGAAGAGTTCTGACGCACGCGGCGCAGCAATTCCATCCCGTCCATTTGCGGCATTTTGATATCAAAAACCGCCAGATCAGGTGGATTTTCAATCAGGGCTTTCAGGGCGGTTTCACCATCGGAATAAACCCTTGTGGCAAAGCCTTCTGATTGAAGGGCAATGGAAACCGATGTCAGAATGTTGCGATCATCATCGACAAGGGCAATCGTGTGCTGCGGATCATGCGCCGTCTGGCTGATAATTGCCTCCTGTGTCTTGTGCCATATCCGGCCAGTTTCTATCGACGGGTTCATTTACTGGTCAATAGCACATTGCCAGCAGATTTACGCATCTTCAACCGGCAGTGCCGCCTCTGCCTGTTCATTGCGATTTTGCCGGACAGACCACCAGAGAGAAAGGGCAATCATTACTGCGCCGATCAGCCCCGTGATCACTTCAGGGATATGCCAGCGTGCAGAAAGCAGCATGATAGCCCCAAGGGCAATGATGGCCCAGAAGGCGCCATGCTCAAGATATTTATACTCTGCCAGCGTGCCCTGACGGACGAGCATGATGGTCATCGAACGCACGAAAAACGCCCCGATGGAAAGCCCCAATGCAATAACAATCATATTGTTGGACAGGGCAAAGGCACCAATAACACCATCAAAGCTGAAGGACGCATCCAGCACGTTGAGATAGAGAAATCCGCCAAGGCCGGAGCGGACCATTGAGCCGGCCAGCCTGCGTTTTTCATCACGGATTTCCAGCCATTTATTGAGCGCCTCTACGGCAATGAATGTCACAATGCCAAGAAGCCCGGCGCTGAGAAATGAAAGTGCTTCCTGCGGGTCAAGCAGGGTCGATATTCCCCACAGCGCAAGCAGCAAAAAGGCAATTTCAATCGCTTTTACGGCGGATATGCTCGCAAGCCTGCGCTCAATCACGCGAATCCAGTGAATATCCTTTTCCTGATCAAAAAAGAATTCCAGCCCGACCATGGCCAGAAAGGCACCGCCAAATCCGGCAATGCTGGTATGGGCAGAAGATACGATCCGTTCATATTCCTGAGGGTGGTTAAGCGAGAGATACAGCGCATCCACCGGCCCGATATGTGCGGCAAGAGCGACAATCGCCAGTGGGAAGATAACCCGCATCCCGAACACGGCAAAGGCAATGCCCCATGTCAGGAAGCGTTGTTGCCAGACCCTGTCCATTCCTTTGAGAACACTGGCATTGACCACGGCATTGTCAAAACTGAGCGATATTTCCAGCACCGACAGAACCACCACAATCCACAGCAAGCCGAGCGTGCCTATGATAGTGCCGGTAGAAGCCCAGCCATACCACGTCGCAAGCCCCAGGCAGATGATCGCAAACAGGAATGAACCACGAAAATGATGAAACACAGGGATGCCTTGCAATGGAGAGGAGACAAGACTTGCCTCTAGAGCATTTTCAGAAAAAGTTGATAGGGTTTTTCGGTACGGAAAATGCTGTCTGATACCAAACTGCAGCGATGCTGGCGCATCAGCAGCTTGAAATGCTCAGGCGAGCGAATAAGGCAGGTATGGCGTCACAGAATTTCCCGGAAGTAATGTCAGAAATTTTCAATTGACCATGAATGATATAGGGGTAGTATCTTGTGAATAGCCCGTTCCTGTAGTTAGTGTTCAGGACGGGAAATATACAAGAGTTTCTATACTGCTTGCTACCGGGTGTCTATCAAGACAGCCAGACCGTAGAACAATCGACTGACCGTACTGAATATCCCGTTCGGGGATTTTGCTTGCTAAATTAATTTGGAAGCAGAGGTTTGTTATGGGTAAGGTTTCAAAAGAAACGTCGCGTGTTCACCCCTTTATCCGGCTGATGGCTTTTGTGCTGGTTGTGGTTGGGCTGCTGCTCCTGGGTGGCGGTATTTACCTCGCAACCCTGGGAGGGAGCTGGTATTACATTCTGGCGGGAGCAGGGCTGTGCATTTCGGGCTGGAGAGTCTGGCAAGGCCGCCTGGACGGGATCTATATATATCTTGGTGTCCTGCTCTATACTCTTTTCTGGAACTTCTACGAGGTGGGGCTGCGTTTCTGGGCTTCTGTTCCGCGACTGGCGGCCCCTCTGGCCATTGCCTTTGTGCTGCTGCTTTCTGTTCGCCTGTTTCCACAACAGAAAACCCGCTGGAAGAATGAAAGAAGCTGGCTGACGAGGTCGGGCTTTGCCCTGCTGGCTGTGTGTGCGGTCTATCTGGGGGCAATGTTCTTCCCTCATGGTATTGTCAGAAATGATCTTGCCCTGACCTCCGGACAGGAGACAGACCGCACTCTGGCCATGGGCAATGAATGGCGCGAATATGGTCGCACAGGAGAAGGTGTGCGTTATTCGCCTCTGGACCAGATCACTCCGGATAATGTCAGGAAACTGGAAGTTGTCTGGACGGCCCGGCATGGTCAGGTGCCGGATGCCCTGCAAGGCAATGCAGACCAGAATACGCCCATATATGTTGATGGAACAGTCTATCACTGCGCTTACAACAATGTCGTCACTGCCATTGATGGAGCAACAGGCACGATCAAATGGCAGTTCAACCCGCAGGCATCGGCTCCTGTCTGGATGCGGTGCCGCTCGATTGCCTATGCTGACCCGGCATCGCGGGGGGCAACCCCTGTCCGTTCGGAAGACACCGGAACCGTGAATGCGGTGACAACTGCGAAGGCTGCCGATAGCAGCAATAAGGGGCGGACCGAAATAGCCGACGCCAATGCCATGACCCGTAATGCTGCGGTGTCCGATTATAACCAGACGGCCGTGACCAATGACGAATGTGGACCGCGTATCATCATGGCCACGGCAGATGGCCGGTTGATGAGCATCCGCGCAGCTGATGGCAAACTCTGCACGAGCTTTGGCCAGGATGGTATTGTCGATCTGGGTGAAGGCATGGGAGCCTATCCTGCAGGTCAGTATATGCCTACTACTGGTGTGACCCTTGCCGGTGACAAGATCGTTATCGGGGGCTGGGTTATGGATAACCAGTCCGTTGGCGAGGCTCCCGGCGTGGTGCGGGCATTTAATGCCTTTACCGGCGAACTGATATGGGCATGGGACCCCGGAAACCCGGAGATTACCAGGCTTCCGCCGGAAGGAGAAACCTATACGCGCGGCACACCGAATGCATGGGCACCTCTAGCTTATGATCCGGAGCTGAACATGGTCTATCTGTCGACTGGCAATGCCGGCCCCGATTACTGGGGCGGGGAGCGGCGCGAGCTTGACGATAAATACAGCTCGTCCATCATTGCGCTTGATCTTGATACGGGCAGGGAAGCCTGGCATTTCCAGACAGTGCATCATGACCTGTGGGATTATGACGTGCCTGCACAACCGGCGCTGGTCAATTTTCCCAGAGCAGACGGCACGGTTGTTCCTGCCGTTATCCAGACAACCAAACGCGGTCAGATATTCGTCCTTGACCGGCGTAACGGTGCACCCTTGACCATGGTAACAGAGCAGAAAGTGCCGCAAGGATACATGAAGGGTGAATATTATTCACCGACGCAGCCTTTCTCGACCGGGATGCCGCAAATCGGTGTAGATGACAGCATTCTGGACGAGAAACATACATGGGGCATGACGCCGCTGGATCACCTGTATTGCCGCATCCGCACATTGAATACCAAATGGGACGGGTTGATGACGCCTCCCACAACGGATGATTATTTTGAATATCCGGCGCAGACCGGAGGAATGAACTGGGGCAGTGTTTCTTTTGATCAGGGGCGCAATTTGTTGATTGTCAACGATATGCGGTGGATCAACCGTTCGCATCTGATTCCGCAGGAAGAAACGGGCGGAAAAGACATGAGCGGGGGCAGTGAAGGCGGCCCGATGCGCGGGACGCCCTATCAGATGTATATTGACTATAATACGCTGAAATATCTGGATACTCCGTGCTATGAGCCACCTTATGGCACTGTCACCGCTATTGACCTCGCAACGCAAAAAATCAGGTGGCAGATTCCGATGGGAACAACCCGCGATATCGGCCCGTTCGGCCTTGCTACGCATATTCCCTTCAATACCGGAATGCCAACTCTTGGCGGGCTTCTGACCACGAAGTCCGGTGTCAGCTTCTTTGCTGCCACGCAGGATTTTTATCTGCGGGCCATCGATACGGAAACAGGCAAGATTATCTGGAAAGACCGTCTGCCCGTAGGGAGCCAGTCTGTTCCGATCACTTATATTGACAAACAGGGGCGACAGATCATTCTGGTGCAGGCCGCCGGTGCGCGTCACAATACAAAAAAGCGGGGCGATTACCTGATTGCGTATGCGCTCAAACAGTAATACCGGAATGCGATGAGGCTATCTCATGGAGCATTTTCAGAAGGGGGGATAATGGCCAGCCAGAGCGAACGCAGCTACGAAGTGAAACCTCTGTTTGCGGAGCCTTATTTTCATACCAATATTGCCGATGCAATCACGCAGGCACAGGTGAAGTTTATCCAGTCGCAGCCAATGCAGACGAATCAGGTCAACCAGATTTCTGATGAACTCTATCTGTTCAACCGTCCGGAAATGAAGAGCATCCGTCGTGCTGTGCAACAGGCACTGGACAGTTTCGCCCAGGAAGTGATGGGCATTGCGCAGGAACTGGAAGTGACGCAAAGCTGGTGCCTGATGAATCCGCCCGGTGTGGGGATGCATGGTCATACCCATAGCAATTCGCTGGTTTCAGGTTCGCTCTACTACACCGATATGCCCGATCCGCCCGGAAATGTGGTGTTTGAACGGTTCAACCATTATCGGGCAATCGAGCTGATGGTAGATCCGGAGCGGAATAATATTTACAATACGCAGCGTAATGCAATCATCCCTGAAAAGGGTGATCTGTTCCTGTTTGGCAGCGGGCTGCAGCACTATGTAGAAGAAAATACTTCAGCGCAGCCACGCTATTCGATCGCGTTTAACAGTTTCGTGCGGGGCACAATTGGCAGCTTTCGCGATGTTAGCGAACTGAAGCTTTAGAGCGGGATGACAGATGACAGAATAACATCCCGCTCTTTATACTTTTGTTGTCGTGTGATTTTTTTGACAAAAACCGGTGCCCACTTTTTGTCATCACACTCTAGTGAATTTTCAGACAGGCGGGTGACAGAATTGGGTTTGGAAACTGATTTATTCCTCTACGGCATCGGTTGCGACGTCGTTTTCTTCATCAGGCAATAATTGCGGCACTGAGTCATCCAGAACTTGTCTGGTAACTCCCAGCAGGGATGCAAGTTGCTCACGCTCCGCATTGCTGAGGTCGCCATAACCGCGCCCCGCCGGCAACTCAGCCATGCGGGCTTCCATATCATTCATGAATTTGGGAAGCGATTCCATCATTTCCGGTATAAACTGATTCATTGACGCCATGACCTGGGGATCCGCATAGATCAGTATGCTTTCCCCTGCATAATGTCCGCCAACCGGGGTGGAGAAAAAGCGATTAAGCTCTGTCAGTTCTTCATTCGAGAACCGCTTCGCATAGGCCCGCGTGAGACCTTCACGGTAGGGAGGCTCGACCTTGTTCATGAGGTCAGTCATGTACTGGAACATGGCACTCTTGCCTATTTCCTGACGCTCTGCATAAGCCGGATCGAAGATGGCTTGCGCAGAGGCAAGCGCCTCATCATCCA
>JBKEEC010000309.1:0-8201 GCA_047975785.1 Sphingomonadaceae bacterium
GCGAGAAGCAGCAGGCGCACCATCAGATCAATGCGGGAAAACAGGCCTCGGATCATGAATCAGTGCCCTAACCATGCCCACCCACGATTGTCGAGAGTCCGATGCGAAAACCCGGATAAAATCAGGGCCAGAACAATCTTTACCTATCGCACACGTCCGAAACCGGAAGAAAAACCGCTTTCCCCCTTGCGCCTGAGAGCCTCGGCCGATGCGCCTTCTTCCTGCATTGCTTCCATCACCTGCGCATATGTCAGGGTCACTCCTCTGCCAAGAGGTTGCAGATCATAGGCCCGCCGCGCAGTCTCTCGCGCTGTTGCCGGATCATCCAGTCGCAAAGCCGTTTGCGCTCTCAGTCCCAGAACTTCAGGATCTCGATCTGCCCCATTTACCAGCGCATGATCCAGCAGCATGGCAGCGCGAGAAAAATCCTGTTTGTCGAACAGCTGACGCGCCAGCATGGTCACGGCTTCGGTGTTGGCCGGGTTTCCCCTTACCTGTGCGGCAAGAAGAGACTCGGCCCTGTCACTGGAACCGGCAGCCTGATAGCTGGCCACCATTCTGCGCGTCAGAGGCCAGGGCCGGCGAACGCTTGAAGCCTGCTCATAATCTGCCAGTGCCGGACCAATCTGCCCTGCAGCCAGTTTCGCGTCACCAGATAGCCCCAGCGCATCCGCTGAACCGGGGTATTTGCGCCGGAACGCATCTGCCTGACGGGCAGCAGCAGCGGGCTTGCGCGATACGATCAACCCGCGAACCAGAGACAACGCATCACGTCCGTGCTCCACTCCGCGACGCTCAACCACTTCCAGTGGCACAGCACCCTGCACTGCAATCAGGTCACTTCCCCGCGGCAAGGCGGCGTGATCAAGGTAGATAGAAGCCTGTTCCCGGTCACCCAATGCTTCATAAGAGCGCCCTACCAGCGTCGCCAGATAGGGCGATCCGCTTGGTCGTAATGCGGCGTCCCCGAAACGATGGACAAGCTCCCGGTGATTTCCGCCCAGAGCCAGCGAGCGCGCCAGCAGCATACGAATACGCCGGTTGTCAGGCTGTGTTTCAAACAAGGTATCGAAAGTCTGGGCCGCACTTTCGTAATTGCCGCCCTGAAGATCGACAATACCTGACAAAAGCCTGCCTGCGGGCATATCCCTGTGCTTCTGGTCGGTCAGCAACATCAGCCTCTGGGCCAGATCATACCGGCCTGCGCGCGCCGCAAGCACAGCCTGCAGATAATAGGCCCGCGGGTTCTTTTCATCCGTGACGCTGATCCGGCGGATGACTTCCAGCATCTCCCTTGCCCGGCCCAGTTCCCCCAGCGTTGCGGCATAATCAGCCAGAAGATCTATATTGTCCGGATTGCGCTCAACCGCCCGTTCAAACCAGCCCAGAGCCGCCTGCATACCTTCAGAATCACGCACCAGTTGCGCACGAAATGTCAGGGCGGCAGCATTATCCGGCCCTAGATCAACCGCTTTCCTGCTGGCTTCTACCGCCTGAATTTGCTCCCCTCCGCGATAGCGCAAGCGACCAATATCGACCCATAGCTCAGGATTATCGGGAATATAGCGATACGCCTCGTCAAAAGCCCTGCCGGCATCTGCCAGATTGTTTTCCTGCATAAACACCCGGCCCAGCATCTGGAAACCATGACCTGCGGTTGCCTCGGAAAAATGCCCTTCAGCAAGCCATCTGCGTGCTTCGATCAAATCCCCCTGAGCAAGCTCGGCTTCCCCAAGATAGGCGGCGACGTCTTCCTGAGCGGTGCCCTGATCCAGCAATTGACGCAAGGTGACTTCCGCCCCCACCGCATCACCACGGGACAGCATCTGGCGGGCCAGATCAATGGATGGCTCAGGCCGGGGCGAAGCATCACAGGCAGCAAGTGCCAGAGAAATACCCGCCCACAGAATGTACCTGAGGGCAAGGTCAGGTCTGCAAATCATATTGCTTGATCAGATCATACAATGTCGGACGGCTGATACCGAGCATTTTGGCCGTATTGGAAATATTGCCTTCGCTGCGCGCCAATGCGTGTCGAATGATCTTGCGATCGGATTGTTCGCGGGCAGATTTGAGATTCAATATATCTGCCGGCTCATCCTCCTCGCTGATCAGATCAAGATCTTCTGCACTTACGAGCTTGCCGTCTGCCATGATCACCGCCCGTTTGACGCGGTTTTCCAGCTCGCGCACATTGCCCGGCCAGTCCCAGCTATCAATCGCCGCCAGCGCATCGGGCGCGAAGCCCTTGACCTGAGGGTTCATTTCCCTGGAAAAGCGGTTAAGAAATGCCTTGGCGAGCAGTATAGTATCACCATGACGTTCGGATAAAGGCGGGATAGTAATGACAATTTCTGCCAGACGGTAATAGAGATCCTCACGGAAACGACCATCGGCAATCATGGATTCAAGGTCCTGATGGGTCGCGCAAACAATTCTGGTATTCACTTCAATCAGCTTGCGCCCACCCACACGCTCTATCGCACGCTCCTGCAAAAAGCGCAGAAGTTTGACCTGCAATGGCAGCGGAATATCGCCAACCTCATCGAGAAAGAGCGTGCCTCCATTGGCCTGTTCAATCTTGCCCTCGGTTGTTTTTACTGCGCCTGTAAATGCGCCTTTTTCATGACCGAACAGCTCACTTTCCAGCAAATTTTCCGGAATGGCGGCACAATTGATTGCGACAAAGGCATTGTCCTTGCGCTCACTTGCATCATGCAGGCCATGTGCAAGCAGTTCCTTGCCGGTTCCACTGGCCCCCAGCAGCATGACAGAGACATTCGTATTGGCCACACGTTCAATAGTCCGCGCGACCTTTGCCATTTCGGGAGCTGCGGTAATCAGCGTTCCGAGCACGCGGTTATCATCACCGACCCGCGAGGCAAGACGACGGTTTTCCTGCTCGATTTCATGCAGGTTGAAGGCCCGGCGCACAATATGCCCCAATGACGTAATATCTACCGGCTTCTGGTAAAAATCATAGGCGCCGCGCTCAATCGCCTGCAGCGCGCTTTCGCGTGCTCCATGGCCGGAAGCAACCACAACTTTCGTATCCGGTTTCATGGCCATAATAGCATCCAGAACGGCAAAGCCCTCGCTCGTGCCATCAGGATCGGGCGGAAGGCCTAGGTCAAGAGTCACGACAGATGGTTCTTCAGCCCGCAAAGCGGCCAGTGCAGCATCGCGACTGCCAGCTATGACAACATCAAAATCGTCATAGGCCCATTTAAGCTGGGCCTGAAGGCCTTCATCATCCTCGACAACAAGCAGTTTCGGTTTCGCATCCGCCATTATGCCACCTCGGTTTTCAAACTGGATTCCTCGCCCACCTGTCCGGCATGTCGAGGAAGGGTGAGTGTGAAGCGAGTTCCCACGCCTTCACGTGATTCTACCGTCAATTGTCCGCCCATTGCGCGAACAAGCTCGCGCGCTTCAAACGCTCCAATTCCAAACCCGCCATTTTTCGAAGACACAAATGGCTTGAACAATCCGGTCTGGACAAATTGCGGGCTCATCCCTGCACCTGCATCGACAATATCTATCTGGCATTCGCCGTCATTTTCACGGCATTCCATAAAAACGGGAGTCTGCTCATCGCTGGCATCAACCGCATTTTGCAGCAAATGCACCAATGCCTGCTCAAGCGCCGTTTCATCAGCTTTTACGTGACATGATCCGGTATTGCTGCCGGTATTGATAAATGTCACCGGATGCTGATGCCGGAACTGGTCATTCACCCGCTCAAGCAGCTTTGTAACATTCACCGCCTCGCGCTTTGCCGGACCAGACGCCCCGTAGCGGTTCAGACGGGCAATCAGGGTATTGAGCTTTTCAGAGCTTTTTCGCAGCGTCACCAGCATGTCAGCCCTGAATTCAGGGTTTTCAGAATGTTTTTCTGCATTGCTGGCAAGAAGGCTAAGCTGGCTGGCGAGATTCTTGATATCGTGCATGACAAAGGCAATGCGACGATTGAACTCGTCAAACCGGTTGGCCTCCAGCAAGGCCACTTGCCCCGCCTGTTCTGCAAGATAGCTCGCAAGTTGCCGACCGGCCAGTTTTAACAGATCAAAATCCTCCCAGTCGAGTGAGCGTGCTACCGCCGGACGGCTCAGAACAACCACCCCCATCAGCCGGTGGAAATGGACCAGTGGAACGAGCGCCCAGGCATCATGATGTCCAGTCAGCCAATCCGGAACCGGATTACCCGATTTCGAGGGGCCTGAGCGGACTTCATCAAGGTCAATGATGAAACCATCCTGCTCAAGCTGGCCAAGCAATTGCTCTGGCAAGGCAGGGGATGGCACTTCGAAATCACGCCATTGCCAGCGCGCGGCAAGGCTGAATGCACCATCTTCATTAGGCGCAAGTAACAGCCCGGACGGGCTATCGGTTATATCCGCCAGAACCTGCACTGCACGCTCCGGCAGGCTTGGTGCCTTTTCTCCTGCACGGCCAATTGTCTGCATGAAACGCAACCATTCGGAGCGGTAATCATAACGATGCTGAAACAGGTGCTTGAGCAGGGTTACGCGAATCCAGCCCCGCATCTTGCGTGATGGAAGCCAGAGCAGGACCATCACCACGGTTACAAACACGAAGCCCACCTGCAACAGCCGGGCAAGGTCGGCGCCAAACATATCCATCGAATGGGCCAGTGCCACCATCAGGCCAAAATATCCGCCTATCAGAAGCAGGGACAAGGATTGAAATGCAACTTTGCGTGAGGGCCGAAAGCGCAGCTCTGCCGCCCTGGCCTCACTCCCGACTGCATAGACAATTGCCATGATGGCAATAATAGCCCCGCGCAAGGTGCCCAGCTCTTCCGGTGCCCCCCTGCCCAGATAGGCTATGGTATAAAGATTGAAATCATAGATCCACATCCCGCCCAGCGCCGCCGCGCTCCACCTGAGGGCAGTGCGGGATGAACCGGATGCTCCGGCATAAAGATTATGCACGAGCACCAGTGCGCCAACCGCACCCATCATCCGGAATACAGCACTCATGAGGAAGGTCATTTCACGGATATCGGGTATCTGGTCATCGGCAAATGCGATGAACGCCAGAACAGGCTGGAACAATTCCAGCAAGACCAGTGCGAACAATAACGGCCTGATCGGTGCCAGCGAACGATCACGTCCGTCCCTGCCAAACAGGCGATATAACACGAACAGCCACGCCAGATTCCGTCCACTTTCGGCAATATGTGCTCCAAGTGATACCGGACCAGAGCTGACAACAGCAATGCACCAGCCTGCTGTCACTGCCAGCGCCAGAATTGCAGCAAACCTGTCGGGACGTTTCGGGTCACGTTTCTGCACCAGCCAGAGCAAAACCATGGCACAGACAACCGCACCAGCCAGATTCACGACATAGCTTGTGACCAGCCAGCCAGAAGAGAGCGACGAGATCATCGCGCACCTTCCGGCCAGAGAACTACCCGCAAGGTCTGCAGCATGATCAGCAGGTCAAGAAACGGTGTGTAGTTCTTGGCGTAATAGAGATCATATTCCAGCTTGTGACGTGCATCCTCAATGGAGGCACCATAGGGATAGTTGATTTGCGCCCAGCCGGTAATACCCGGTTTTACCATATGTCGTTCGGCATAATATGGCAGCTTGTCATCCAGATCATCGACAAAGGCAGGAACTTCAGGCCGCGGGCCGACAAAGCTCATGTCACCCTTCAGCACTGTCCACACCTGCGGCAACTCGTCAATCCGCACCTTGCGAATAAACCGGCCCAGACGCGTGACACGCGGATCATTTTTTTCAGCCCATCTTGCACCGTCTTTTTCTGCATCGGTGCGCATGGAGCGCAGTTTGACAAGCTGGAATGTCTGCCCATACAGCCCGACACGTTGCTGCCGGAAAAAGGCAGGACCGCGGCTGTCAATCTTCACCAGAACGGCAAACAGGGCAATGACGGGGAAAGTCAACGCCAACAGCAAACCACTGGCCGCAATATCAAATGTGCGCTTCGCTGCACTGGACAGCATACGCGCAGAAGAAAAACCATCCGAAAATATCAGCCAGCTTGGATTGAGTGTATCCAGATCAACCCGGCCTGTTTCCCGTTCCATAAAGCTGCTGAAATCATTAACATGCACCCCCATAGTTTTAATTCGCAACAAATCCTTGAGCGGCAGGGCATTGCGCCGCTCCTGCAATGCCAGCACAACTTCACTTGCCCCCAGATTATCGACAAAGCTTCCCAGATCATGAATGGCACTGCGCGAAATGGCTTCATCCATCACCCGCTCGGCTTCATTCATCGCGATATAGCTGACAATGGCAAAGCCACATTCAGGCCGCTGCGACAGTTTGCTCAGGCGACGGGCACGATCTCCGGCCCCCAGAACCACAACCCGGCGACGAAAGGCTGATGCCCCGATAACCTGCCCGACAATCAGGCGATTTATAATCAGCAGGGCAATAGAAAACCCCATGGCAAACAGCAGGGTGGAACGCCAGTAGGTTGATCCGGGCAACAGGAAATCAACAAATGACAGGGCGATAATGCCAAGGCTCACTGCCACCAGCAATCGCGCACAGGCATAACGAATGGAGCGCAGTGCTTCAGCGCCGTAAACCCCGACCGAGATCATGGCTGTCCAGACGACCAGAGAAAGTCCCATAATTTCAGGCAGGCGCTCTGCAAACGGTCCGGGGTCCATGCCAATTTGCGAGGCACGCAATCGCCAGGCTGCTTCTCCTGCAATCATGAGCAGAACCAGATCAAACAGGCTCAGCAGCACCACTGCATGAGGAATATAATGTTTGAACAGGCGGATCATTCTGCCCGGCTCCTGAGAAAATACCTTATCAGCAAGCCGGATTACGCAGAAGGTATGAATTGTCGGTAAATTTTACAGTTAAAATATTCAGACACGAGATTCTGCCACTTTGAGGGGAAAATACAGCCTGATTAACCATCCTGCCGGTAACAGGAAGAAGCATATACGAATTCCGCTTCTTTCCATGCTCGCCGCACGGACAGATGTTTTACAACTTTACATCCTTGATGAGCGATATTAGCGCGTTCAGGCAGATCAGCCGGAGTTTTCTCCGCACCCACATAATGCTGTTTTGTGAATAAAGCAGAACACGACCACTGAAAGGAAACTTCGCCATGTCAGATCAAGCCCCATCGCCCGAACCATCGCGCGCACGTGCGCTGTTTTCTACCGCAGATTTCAAATTGCTGCGTGCAGCCCTGACAAGCCATGCCCGCGTTACCGAAGATCGCGAGGAACTGGCCCGCATCAATGCGTTGCATCATCGCCTCGGAACCTATTGCTGAAAGGCAGGTGGCCGTCCGGCAGATAGTGTTTTGACCTGTTAGGGTCAGAAGATGTTGGCGGACTTTTTCGGCCAGAAAAATACGATAAAACAAGAAAATATAGCATTGCATCTGATTCAAAGTTCAAGCGCAAGGCTGTAATCACATATGCCAATACTGGCGGAACAGAGACTAAAATCACCGGAGGCACCCTTCCTCCGGCGGTTTCTCCGGGGTCATAATGCTGGCATTATTATTCCGGGCGCCCGACCTTTCTCCCTGATTTTCATACAAAAATAACCATAGCAGATTGCCAGCCATTAACCCAAAACGGGTTATTCCGCCGGCATGAAACAACCGTTGCAAAAGCAGGCACCATCCAAATTCAGAATATATCGGCATTTCGCAATGGCGACTGTCGCTATTACCCTGACCATGGCGCTTATGGTCGATGACTCAAAACCGGAGCCATCCCCGAAGGAAAATGCGCAAGGCGACACGCCGGATAAACTCCCCGCAGATAAGGCAGATAAGGCAGCCGCGTCATCCGGAATTTCCAACGCCACGCTCAAAACCGGCAATGGGCAGCAACGCAGTGCACATAGCGGGAGCAATCTGACAATCGGGAATTTTGGCAATCCGACGACACGGACTGGCGGAGATAACAGTTCCAGCGTCTTTGACCCTTCAAAGCTGCAACCTATTCCGGGCAATGTTCCGCCGCAATATGTGCCAAAGGGCGTTGACCCCAATCTCGGTTTTTCAATGGCTGATCTGGAGGCATTACCGGAGGCCGAACGCGAAATGGTTATCCGTTCCGCTATCATTTAGCGCTATGGAGAAGATCCGGCCCGGCGCAAGCGCGCGGCTGAAGCACTCAAGGCGCAGGCACACTCACTCTGATATACACAGATTTGAAATTA
>JBKEEC010000310.1:0-3127 GCA_047975785.1 Sphingomonadaceae bacterium
CCGGGCCGTAATGCCCCGGTATCCGTTCAGGCCTGATGGAAAAGAAAGGGGCGATCCTACTCTAACCCGGTCCCCAAACGACCGGCGTTTTCACGATCCGCCCCCTTCCGCCCGGTCCGGGGTGGCCACCCCGGACCGGGCATCGCAATCTGGCCCAAACGGACGCAAAAGTCATAAGACAAGCTTATTCTTTTAGTCGCAGTTCGATACTTGAAATGGGGAAACCAAGTCACCAAGTCATTTATCCCTCGGTATGAGGTTCTTCCTGCGGCAATTCGGTAATCCCGGAGAAGCTGCTTCGGGGCAACTGGCTAGACTGACATTCAGCTAGACATGATGCCTGCTTGGTTGGTGATCTGCGTGCAAGCGCAAGGCAGCCGAGGGTAAATGGAAGGACCCACGGTATGAAGAAGACCTCGCGTTTTAATCACTACTGTGGCCTCGCCTTGGAATGGGGAGCTAATGCGGCCAAGTTCGCATATTACGTTCTGAAATTCCTCGGCGAGGTCACCAACTATCGTGCGCAACCTTTACGACCACCATTTCACGCTCAAGCCAGGAACTCGCGTCTATGTTCCGACTGATTTCGGACGGGACAAGGGCGATGGGATCAAGGCCGCGATTGAAAGCCTATGGAAGCCGCCAGCAAACTACTTCCATCTGCTCGGCGGTGGACATGTCGCCGCCGTTAAACAGCACCGCAACGCAGTGTGGCTCGCATCGCTGGATTTGCAACGCTTCTTCGACCAAATCACGCGAACCAAAGTCCACCGTGCTCTCAAGGCGATTGGTTTGCCGCATGAAGAAGCCTGGGAAATGGCCTGCGACAGCACGGTGGATAAAGCGCCGCCCAAGCGCCAATTCAGTCTTCCCTTTGGGTTCGTGCAGTCGCCAATTGTTGCATCAGTTGTTCTCGCTCATTCAGCGTTGGGTGTGGTCATACGAAAGCTAGTCAACGACGGCTTGACCGTCACCGTTTATGTCGATGACATCACGATTTCCGGTCTTGATAGAAACGCAGTTGAGTGCGCGGTGACGCGACTAGAGGCCGGTGCCGAACTTGCTGGGTTTGCGTTCAATCCTGCGAAGACCCAGCCGCCAAACTCCAAGGTGACAAGTTTCAATATCGAATTTGGGTCAGGGGGCATGAAAGTCTTGCAAGAGCGCATGGCCGAATTTGAAGCTGCCCTCCACCTAGCCAATGAGCACCGCATCGGTGGAATCTTGGGCTATGTCGGAACAGTAAATCCGTCTCAAGCCGACAAGCTGGCAGAGGGTTTACCCGATCTCGACCAAACGTAGTTCGTTAACGGGACGGCTATTTTTGGGACTCCGAGCCTACAAGCGGACTATCTGTTATCGGCCCAGCTTCACCCATAATCCGTCGGGTGAATGTACGGCAGGTTCTGGCGGAGAGCTCCACGACCGGGAATGACTGCAATGTTCGCGTTAATCATTCGCATCGGACAGTCCGGCTGGCATATCCCGTTTGGCATGTAGCACACGCCAGACATCAATGTGGGTCTCGAATTCAAGGTAGAAAACGAGCCATGGGAATCCCTTGAGCCGTATGGTCCTGAAGCCAGGCAGGTTAAGTTCATGAGACCAGCGCAGTGACCCCGTCGCAGGCCTTTCCCCGATTAACGTGTAGGTCTGTTCAAGCGCGTTGATGAATCTGAAGGCCACATCCGCACCAGCTTCGTTCGCGTAATACTCAACTGCAGAATCGACGTCCGCTCGCGCCTTGGCGCGTGGTACAACCGGTTTTAAGGTCACGATGCCGTAAGGCGCGTCACGCGATCTCGAAGGCCCTGGAAATATCCGGCATCGACCGGTGCGGTGGCGTCGGAATCGGCACCGTCCAGCAGCATTTCCCGAAGGCGCTGTATATCCTGATCCTTGCGGATCAACTCCCGCACATATTCGCTGCTCGTGCCATAACCACGCACGGTAACCTGTTGGTCAATATACGCCTTGAGCGCATCAGGAAGCGAGATGTTCATCGTCGACATGGGCATGGACATACAGATTATGGCAAAATTTGGCAAGAGATCGCGCGTTTGATGATTGGGTCCGGTATCCTCTGACCGGCCATTCTGGCCATCGGAGAAATATTATGGGACATTCAGACCTCGACCCCGCCATACACAATCGTCGCCCCTGGAATGCTGGCAAGAATGTAGGGCCGAAGCGCCCGCTAAAGCCACGCGATATATGGGCGATTCGTTTCTTTCTCGACGAACACAGGCGTTTGCGCGACCGCGCCCTGTTCGATCTTGCGATAGACAGCAAATTGCGGGGCTGTGATCTCGTCAAGATCAGGATAGGCGATCTGATGAGCGCAGGCACCTTTCGTGATCGTGCGACAGTAATCCAGCAAAAAACCGGCCGCCCCGTGCAATTCGAGATTATGTCCGAGGCGCGCAAGAGCCTGACGACATGGCTTGACCAAAGAAAGGGAACGATCCGCGACTTCGTGTTCCCAAGCAGGATCGATTATCTCGGTCATTTGAGCACGCGGCAATATGCGCGCCTGGTCGATGAAGGGGTTTCAACCATCGGCCTCGACAAGCGGGAGTACGGCACGCACTCCATGCGGCGGACAAAAGCCTCGCTGATCTACAAGGCCACAGGCAACCTGCGTGCCGTGCAGATCCTGCTCGGCCACTCAAATATTGAAAATACGGTAAGATATCTTGGAGTGGATGTCGACGATGCCTTGACGCTGTCCGAACGGACCGAAATTTGAAGATTCCGGCTTCCCGATCTTTCCGGGAAGCCGACTTATCCAACTGAACGGTCGGCAGGTATCAACAAACGAATGTGATCCCGCAAACGGCCGCTATGTTCGCGGAGGATGACCATTTTGCGTGCCCCGCCCCTATTCGTCAAAAATGGCCACTGCTCGGGTCCAGCCTGCACTGGCTCCCCTGATCTTGTGCGGGAATCAGGAAATCATGAAACCGATTCCAGGGATCGACTCCAGATTGTGCATCTTTTCAATATGTCAATAGCCGATATCATCGCCGGCCCGGTGCCCTTCCCAGATCAGCTTTGCATCGCCGGTTTCCTCAACCCGCTTGGCGTTGTGATCAAAGGGCGCATCCCATCTCCAGGGATCAATGCC
>JBKEEC010000311.1:0-14970 GCA_047975785.1 Sphingomonadaceae bacterium
AAAAACCGGTGCCCACTTTTTGTCATAACACTCTAGCGATTCTGGCCAGGCACCCACAGGACATCCTGCCTGCCATTGTCATTCAGCTCGCGCGCCAGAACGAACAGATAATCTGACAGGCGATTGAGATAAGATAATGCTGCCGGATTGATTTTTTCTTTCCGGTCAAGCGCGACACAGCAACGCTCTGCCCGCCGGGTTGCGGCACGGGCAATATGTGCGCGAGCGGCCGCCTCATTGCCTCCGGGAAGAACGAAACTGGAAAGCGGTGTCAGCCTTTCATTGGCGGCATCAATAGCCTGTTCAAGCCATAAAACCTGCTCCCCTGTTATCCGCAACACCATGTCGGAGGGAGTAAAATCATCACCGGGGGTTGCGATATCCGCGCCCAGATCGAACAGATCATTCTGGCAACGATGCACTGCGTTACCGGCATCGCCTTGCCCGGACAGGGCGGCTGTCAGGGCGAGTGCAAGAGAACCAAGGGCGCAATTGGCTTCATCCACGCTGCCGATGGCTTCAAAGCGCAGATCATCTTTGGACCGCCGTGATCCATCAACCAGACCAGACGTGCCATTATCTCCCGTACGGGTATAAATCCGGTTGAGTTTGACCAAGAAACCGGGCCTATCGGCTGATGGCAAGCAGCAGGGCAACCACCAGAATGGCCAATGCCTGATATTTGATTCGAGCAAACATCATCCGGTTTTGCAAAAGCTGCATTTCCGTGGCTTCTCCTGTGGCTCCGCGTTCCAGTTCCTCGCGCGTGCTCTTGAGAAAGGCGGCAATGCCCCGCACAAGCGAATACACTACCATGACCATCAGGCCGACGAGAAGGATACCAAGAAACCAGATCATTGCGGCATCATAAAGCCTCTTTCAGAAAAATACCAGCAGGCAGATTGGCGGCCCTGAGATTGGCGGCCCTGAGTTGCTCTGCCAATGCCCTGCCATCCTCTCCGGCAAGGCGTCTGTCCGCCAGCGAGGCAGAACCCCGACGCTTCGCAAGCTTTTGTCCATTATCATCCACCAGCAGGCCATGATGATGCCATTGGGGAACTGGCAGGCCGAGCAATTCCTGTAGCAAGCGATGAATATGGCTGGCACTGAACAGATCCAGTCCGCGAGTGACCAGGGTTACGCCATCGCTTGCATCATCCAGCGTTGCTGCCAGATGATAGCTGGCGGGCGCTTCCTTGCGCAACAGGACAATATCGCCGAACCGGGATGGATCGGCATGTTGTATTCCTGCCAGATTGTCATGCCATAAAAGCGGACCGGTCCCGTTCGTCACCTGTCGCAGTGCGCCATCCATATCCAGTCGCCATGCGCAAGGGAGGCTTTTGTCCAGTTCCCGTCCCTTGCAGGTGCCGGGATAGATTGGCCCTTCGGGTCCTGATGCGGTGGCCGCCGCAGCGATTTCTGCCCGGCTGCACTGGCATGGATAGAGCAGGTCCATCGCGCGCAATCTGTCCGCCGCTTTTACATAAGAGTCCAGCCGTGTGGATTGCGGCGCGACCTCTTCCCAATCAAGGCCGAGCCATGCCAGATCCTGTCGAAACGCATCAGCCAGTTCCGGTTTCGACCGTGTGCCGTCAATATCCTCGATCCGCAGCAGGAAACGGCCATTTCCCGCTTTGGCAATGTCATGCGCGACAATGGCCGACCAGGCATGGCCAAGATGGAGCGGGCCATTGGGACTGGGGGCAAAACGGGTGGTCAGCATGGTGCTTCATGTAATCATCCATCGCTTGTGATGCCAGATTTACGCAGACAGGAAAATTACGTGGATAAGAAAACCGGCTGTGGATTGTCACCATGTCATATACTTGACGCTTTGGGTCGCAAATGCTCACCTGTATCTGTCAGGGGAGGCACATAGACGTGTTCAAGGCCGAACTGATTGAGAAAACCGCCCGGCTGCGGTGCATGGATGATGATCCGACCCGCCATCTGGCGGAGTGCCCCGCTTTGGTGCTGAATGCGGATTATACCCCGCTGTCCTATTATCCGCTGAGCCTGTGGCCGTGGCAGACAGCGATCAAGGCTGTATTTCTTGATCGGGTGGATATCATTGAAAGCTATGACCGGCAGGTGCATTCTCCGTCGCTGGATATGAAAATCCCCAGCGTCATTGCTCTTCGGCATTACGTGAAACCAAGCGAGTTTCCCGCCTTTACCCGTTTTAACGTGTTTCTGAGGGACCGTTTTACCTGCCAGTATTGCGGCAGCCAGAAGGATCTGACCTTTGACCATGTGACGCCGCGCAGACTTGGCGGGAAAACGACATGGGAAAATATCTCTACTGCGTGTTCGCCCTGCAATATGAAGAAGGGCGGGCGTACGCCGAAACAGGCCGGTATGCGCCTTGCTGTTCAGCCCATACGCCCTACAAGCTGGCAATTGCAGCAGCGCGGACGCAGTTTTCCTCCGAACTATCTGCATGAAACCTGGCGGGACTGGCTTTACTGGGAAGTTGAACTGGAAGCCTGACATTCCGGCAATCGGCAATGGTGTTCCTGCGCAATCAGTGCCTGCGGGCGGCAAAAAAAGCGCGGAGCAGTTCTGCGGATTCGCTTTCACCCATGCCGGAATAGACATCGGGCCGGTGGTGACACTGGCTCTGCTGGAAGATGCGAGGGCCATTTTCCACTGCACCGCCTTTGGGATCAGGTGCGGCATAATAGAGCCTGCCGATACGTGCATGGCTGATGGCACCGGCACACATCGGGCACGGTTCCAGCGTGACCCATAAATCACAATCGTCCAGCCTCTGGCGATTGAGCTTGGATGCAGCAACACGGATAACCATCATTTCTGCATGGGCTGTCGGATCAGATAATTCTCTGGGAGAATTATGCGCTGCGGCAATGATTTCCTGCTTGCGGGTAATGACAGCGCCTACCGGCACTTCTCCGGCATCCCTGCCAAGTTCTGCCATGGAGAGAGCAACTTGCATCGGCTTTGGAATCGGAAGGCGGATCATTGATGGTGACCAGAGTCAGGACCCGTTAATCGCATGAGCCGAGATGGCCTTGGCGCAGCAGTTCGCCCGCAAACAGCCACCTGTAAGGTCTATCAGGAATGGGCCGGGCCAGAATGGTCCGGGACCTTGTCGCTCGCTCGATCAATAGCACCGCTATTCCTCTTCGCTTGCTCCGTGTCCCGAACCATTCTGGCTCAGGTCACGGCCATGTGCATAATGAGTCCTGCCCCTAGCGCGAATAGAGATTTTCGGCAATCAGCAATATGGCTCCGTGGAGCAAGGAACAGGGGCGGGTATTGCTTGACGATTCGCTGCATCGGGGTTATGCGCGCCGCTTTCCGGATAAACCGGGCTCTGGGCTGCATGTCATATTGCCAGTCGCGGGGCCATTGGAATGAGAGAGTAATCATGTCGCGCATTTGCGAATTGACCGGCAAGACACGCCTCACAGGGCATAATGTCAGCCATGCCAACAACAAAACCAAACGCGTTTTCCTGCCGAATCTGCAGAATGTTACGCTGATGAGTGAAAAGCTGGAGCGGAGTTTCAAATTTCGCGTCAGCACCCAGGGCCTGCGCTCGGTAGAGCATAATGGCGGACTGGATAACTGGCTGCTGAAAACGGCGGATGACAAGCTCAGCCCGCGTGCTCTCAAGGTCAAGCGTGAGCTGAAAAAGGCCGCCGCCTGATTTTTGCTGGCTTTTGACGTTCCTGCCAGGGCGTGTTCAGACATGCCAGGAGCAAAATAAACACTACAAGGCGTGCGGCCAAGCTGCGCGCCTTTTGTGTTATTCAGAATCGTCACTCTCTTCGGGTTGCCACAGCAATTTGAGCAGAAGCGTGCGTTGCCAAATGCTCGTATTGTCGTCAGAGATGATCCACAAAATGGTCCTTCCGGCTGTATCAGTATCGACGGTCAGCCCCTCATAATTTTCAGGGGGGACAGGCGGGGCAAGAAAAAATGTCTGTTCGCCCGTCCAGATGCTATCGGCAGCAATACGACCCGGATCGGCCAGGGACAGGGCTGTTTCAAAGCCGGGCGGAAAATTGTAACGCAGTTTTCGTAGCAGGATCAGCACCTTGCCATCCGGCAGCAGGGCCATGTCAACCGGATCATATCCTGAGGGCGGCTGATAGGAAAACTTCACAGGTTTTCCCCCGTCCAGCGGGTCTGACGGAAAAAGCAGGGCATCATGAATCTGGCTGTCGCGCCTTGTGGCCCCTTCAGACAGGACGATAAAGCGCCCATCGGGCAGACGTGTCATCGCTTCGGGGCCGGAATTGGACCACCAATGCGCCATATCCAGCGGTGCAATCGAGCCTTGTGCCTTCAGGTCAGGGCCAAAACGATGGATGGTGTTGGATAATTCAAACCCGGCCCAGACCACTGCGCTATCAGGATCACGGGTCAGGGATTCTATATCCGATATGATCTTGTCTTTATTCTCCGGATTGCCCAGCCTGCCGATAATCGCGGTCTGGTCATTCCCCTGAGGTGAACTCATTTCGAGATAATTACCCCGATCGCTGGCCGATAGCAGGCGCCCTGGCTCAAGCGTGACCAGGCTGGAGAAACCGCCAAAAAGAGTATTGGTGCTGTCAATATTCCATGCACCAAGAAGTGCCAGATTGCCGCCAGTTTCGGACGGTTCAAGAAGTGGTGTGAAGGTAATTTTCTGCGTATAGTCCGGTTCGGGCAACGAAGATCGCAGCCCTGTTCCGGGCGTCAGCAAAAGAAGCAGCAAGGCCAGTGCGGCCATTCGAAGGCGCCTGGCCCGCATGACGTCAGTTCATAGGGTCGAGAAACAGCAATGGATCAAGCCGGTTGTTTTTCCATTTGATGCTCCAGTGCAGATGCGGTCCGGTCGCGCGCCCTGATGCCCCGATATTGCCGATATATTGCCCCTGCTTCACGACATCGCCCTTTTTGACGGCAATTTTCGAGCAATGCAGAAAGGCGCTGTTCAACCCCTGACCATGATCAATCATCAGCAGATAGCCTTCAAGGCTGAAGGGTGTTTGGGCGGCCAGAACGACAACGCCATCTGCCGGTGCAACAAAGGGTGTGCCACTGGTGCCGGTCGCGATATCCAGCCCGGTATGGTAGCTGCCCGGCTCCCCCCTGTAGATGCGCTGTGAGCCAAATCTGCCTGAAATGCGCCCCTTTGCGGGCCAGATAAAATTCTGGCTCCATCCGTCACTTTGTGCATTTACCGCACGTGCGGCGTTGATTTGTGCCAGTTCGGGGCGTCTCCGCTGCATGAAGGTCTCACTCGGCCCGCCAGTTTTCCGTGCAGCGTTGATATGTTCGATATTCCAGCTACGCGGGGAAACAGACAGGGTGCGGGTTATGGTCTGGCCATTGCGTGTCCTGGCTGTAAGCACGGCATTGCTGCCTGAATCCCGATCAAATGCTGCGAAGAACCGGCCCTGCGCATCCAGCGCAAGCAATTGACCATCTAGCAATGCCGAGGCAGTGCCAGCGGGAACTGTGCCGCGTATCCACCCGCCCTGGGTGAGCTTTCCGTCAATGATGAAGCTGGCCGTTTCATTCATTGCCGACCCTGCCATTGCCGGTTTTGGCGGCGCTTTCCGGGCCTGCTTTTCTGCCACAGGAGTTTTTTGAGCAACCGTATCTGCCGTTGCCGGGCCTGCGCTGCAACCGGCGAGCAGCACAAGAACTGCACTGCCACAC
This sequence comes from Sphingomonadaceae bacterium, assembly GCA_047975785.1. Taxonomy (GTDB): domain Bacteria; phylum Pseudomonadota; class Alphaproteobacteria; order Sphingomonadales; family Sphingomonadaceae; genus JACXVD01. Next base: position 5,683 of record JBKEEC010000311.1, read on the forward strand.
AGGGCAGGAAAAGCTCTGATTCCTGTTGTCATGAAGTGGGAAGCAGGCTTTGCGTGGCCAGTTCTGCACTGGCATATGGTTCCTGTCGGGTCACGCTCCAGTAGCGGAGCTCTTCGAGCGGAACGGGCACGCCTGATGCGGCACAGATGACATGCTGGCCGGGGCGCATCACCCGAAATCCATTGGGGCCGTAGATCAGTTCAGCAGTATTGTTACGTGAGTTGGTTAACATGGTGGCGCTTTAGCAAATCCTTTTCATTCGAACAAATCATCTTGTCGGTGGGATGCCCCCTTGTGGGACTGACGAGGTTTTCTGGCCGGTGGAGATGTGCCCTGCTGCGTATGAACAGCCACTGTCCCATCCTGAAAATGGAGCATGAGCGCGGCGTTCTTTCGGGCAGTGGCGGCATGGGTGATTGTGGTGCCTTCTAAATCCGAAACTCTCGCATAACCGCGTGCAAGCACCATTTCGGGGTTGAGAGACTGCATGATACGAGAGAGGGATGCGAGCCGCTCCTGCCGGGTTTCAACAGCGCGGTGCAGCAATACAGGCTGAAGACGGTTTCGGACAAGAGCATCGCGGGCATTTGCCAGCTTCTGTGTCAGGACAACGGGAGAAGCGCGCAGGTTCAGCAGTTTATTCCGGGCGTCCTGGGCGCGATCCTTCAGGCCGCGGCGGAGCCGTTCGGCCAGATCATCGAGCTTTTGCGTCTGGGGATCGAGCAATGTTGCGACAGCAGGCAGCCGGTCAGCTCTCGCTGCCAGTCTTTCCCGTCCCAGAGCAACCGGCTGATATGCTGCACGTTGCAGCCTTGCGCGCATATCAGCGAGAGTGGCAGCAAGCTCGATTTTGACAGGGACTGCCATTTCTGCTGCTGCAGTGGGTGTCGGCGCGCGCATATCAGCTGCATAATCGCACAAGGTCGTGTCGGTTTCATGCCCGACAGCCGAGATGGTCGGAATGGAACATTCCGCCACGGCGCGGACAACGATTTCTTCGTTAAAGCACCACAGATCCTCAATCGATCCGCCGCCGCGCGCGATGATAACGACATCGGGGCGTGGCACTGGTCCATCCGGGGAAATAGCGCAGAAACCACGAATCGCCGAAGCAATCTGTTCTGCCGCTCCCTGACCCTGCACCATCACCGGCCAGACGAGAACATGACTGGGGAAGCGATCCGCCAGACGGTGCAGAATATCGCGGATAACAGCGCCGGTGGGTGAGGTGACAACCCCGATGACCCGCGGCAGATAGGGTAGCGGGCGCTTGCGCTCACGATCAAACAGACCTTCGGCTGCCAGGCGGGTACGGGTTTTTTCCAGCAAAGCGAGCAGGGCGCCTTCGCCGGCGATTTCCATGCTCTCCATTACGATCTGGTATTTCGAGCGACCAGGATAGGTTGTCAGCTTCCCGCTGGCGATGACTTCCAGCCCGTCTTCCGGCGCAAATGGCAGTCGCCCGGCATTGCCGCGCCACATCACGGCATCCATCACCGCTTTCTCATCCTTCAGGCTGCAATAAAGATGGCCGGATGCGGCCCGTTTTACTCCAGACAGCTCACCGCGCAGCCGCACATAGCCGAACTTTTCCTCGACGCTACGCTTCAGGCGGGAAGAAATTTCGGTGATGGTCATCGGCTCGGCGTTGTCGCCGGCGCGTTGCCGCGCTACCAGCCCATCAAAATTGGCATTATCAGAGTTGGAAGCGGACATGAATATCCTTTTACTGGGATCGGGCGGGCGCGAACATGCACTGGCATGGAAACTTGCACAATCCCGCTTGCTGGCGCAACCGGGAGATACGCTTTTTGCCGCGCCGGGTAATCCGGGTATCGCCGAACATGGCGTGTGTGTGACGCTGGATGTGACCGATCATAATGGCGTGATAGCGTTTTGTAATGACCATGACATTGGCCTGGTGGTGATCGGCCCTGAGGCGCCGCTCGTGGACGGGCTGGCTGATTCCCTGCGCGGTACGGGAATTTCCGTGTTCGGGCCATCGGGTGCGGCGGCGCAGCTTGAAGGAAGCAAAGGCTTTACCAAGGCCTTGTGTGACCGGGCGGGCATTCCCACGGCAGGTTATATTCATGCGGTAACTCTTGGGCGGGCGGTGGCCGCGCTTGACGATTTTGCTCCGCCCTATGTGCTGAAAGCTGACGGGCTGGCGGCAGGCAAGGGTGTGATTATTGCGCAAAGTCGCGAGGAGGCCGAAGCCGCCTTGCATGAAATGTTTGACGGCAAGTTTGGCGCTGCCGGTGCAGAAGTGGTGATAGAGGAATTTCTCGAAGGGGAAGAGGCCAGCTTTTTCGCCCTTACAGACGGCAGCACCATTCTGACATTCGGCAGTGCGCAGGATCACAAGCGCGTAGGCGAAGGGGATACTGGCCCGAATACCGGCGGCATGGGAGCCTATAGCCCGGCGCCTGTGCTGGACCCGATTACGCGCGGCGAAGTGCTGGAAAAAATCATCGTGCCGACCGTGCGCACCATGGCGGATGAGGGAATGCCCTATTCCGGCGTGCTCTATGCGGGCCTGATGCTGACAGAAGCGGGGCCAAAACTGATCGAGTATAATTGCCGATTTGGTGATCCTGAATGTCAGGTGCTGATGATGCGGCTGGAAAGCGACCTTGGTGAACTGATGCTGGCCTGCGCGGACAGCAAGCTCGGCTCGCTGGAGGACCGGGTGAAGATGCGCCGGGAGACGGCCCTGACTGTGGTAATGGCTGCGCGAGGTTATCCGGATACGCCTGAAACTGGCGGTAAAATCACCCGTCTGGCCGAGGCGCAGGCAGACGGGGCCATGGTTTTCCAGGCTGGAACAAAACTCGATAATGGCGCGCTGGTGGCCAGTGGTGGCCGTGTGCTGAATGTCACCGCGCTGGGCGACAATGTGCGTGAGGCGCAGCGGGCTGCGTATGACGCGGTTGACCGGATTGATTTCCCGACCGGATTTTTCCGCCGTGATATTGGCTGGAGGGAAATCGCGCGCGAGCAGGGTCAGGGCTGAACAGGATCATGGTAGGGCGATTGCACACTTGCAGCGACTATATTTACGCGCAATAGCGTGCCCCCTGTATTTCCCGCGTGAATTTTTAGCGCATTGAATGGACGAGATATTTTTATGACGAGCTACTCCAGAAGCCTTGAACTGATGCAGCGCGGAAGGGATTTTCTGGGCACGGAATATGCCATTTTATGCGGGGCGATGAGCTGGGTGTCCGAGCGTCACCTTGTCTCTGCCATCTCAAATTCCGGCGGGTTCGGAGTAATTGCTTGCGGAGCAATGACGCCAGAGCTGCTGGATACAGAAATTGCAGCCACACGGGCGCTGACAGACAAGCCCTTTGGCGTGAACCTGATTACGATGCACCCGCAGATTTTTGACCTGATTGCTGTCTGTGCGCGCCACAAGGTCAGCCATGTGGTGTTGGCGGGTGGTATTCCGCCCAAGGGCAGTGTCGAGGCAATCAAGGAATCGGGCGCCAAAGTAATAGTCTTTGCCCCCACGCTTGCCCTGGCGAAAAAGCTGCTGCGCTCCGGCGGGGATGCGCTGGTGATTGAAGGCATGGAAGCCGGCGGCCATATCGGGCCGGTTGCGACCAGTGTTCTGGCGCAGGAATTCCTGCCCGCACTGGCAGAAGAACATATCGTATTTGTTGCAGGCGGCATTGGCCGGGGGGAAGCGATTGCCGGTTATCTGGAGATGGGGGCATCAGGCGTGCAGCTTGGCACCCGTTTTGCCTGTGCGAGCGAGAGCATCGCTCACCCCGATTTCAAGAAAGCATTTTTCCGTGCCAATGCACGCGATGCCATTGCCAGCGTTCAGGTTGATCCACGATTGCCGGTGATTCCGGTGCGTGCGTTGAAGAACAGGGGCACAGAAGAATTCACCGCCAAGCAGATCGAGGTGGCGGGCAGGCTGGATCGCGGCGAGATAGAAATGGGCGAGGCGCAATTGCAGATTGAACATTTCTGGGCGGGTGCCCTGCGCCGCGCCGTGATTGACGGAGATGTGGAAAGCGGCTCGATTATGGCCGGACAATCGGTTGGGATGGTGACAAAAGAAGAGCCGGTGAGCGATATACTCGCGCAGTTGATGAGTGAGTGCGAAACTGCCCTTGGCCGAAGGTAACGGGGCCTGACCCTAGAGCGGGATGACATATGACAGAATCACATCCCGCTCTTTATACTTTTGTTGTCGTGTGATTTTTTGACAAAAACCGGTGCCCACTTTTTGTCCTCACACTCTAACGGGTTCTGGCGCGCCGATAGCCCGCTCTCAGGGCATCTTTTTCCGAACAGAAATATTCTTCTGCTCGCGTCGCATCATAGTATTTCATCCCCGGCAGGTGATATATCCATTCTCCGCGACGGCTGTGATTGCCTTTGATGTTGCACTGAGGGGATGAGTATTGGGGTTGAGCGCGGCCACGAGCAGGCTGGTGCCGGACACGTGCAGGATTTGTCATGGCCTGTGATAGGCCCGGTGATGGCAATGAACGGGAACGTCGATATTCGGCCGGATTGATCATTTCTGAACTCCAGATTCCGCGCTTTTCGGCCTTGGCTCGAACCTCCTCGCCCACATAGGCATCGCTATAGGTCCGATAGGCAACCGCCCAGCCATATTCCACCAGAGTTCTGTTAAGTTCATGATATCCGACTGAACATACTGCCAGCAGACGGTTATGCACGTCATGACCGGCACCCGTGCATTCCACAGACTGACCCTCAACCAGTGAGGTCAACTGGCTGATGGCTTCCTGCCCGCAAGCCCAGCTTTGCCCATTGCGATTGCAGGATTGATCATATTCCGGGGCATCTATCCCGATCAGACGAACTTCCTGTCCGGCAACTTTCAAAGAGTCACCATCAATCACTTCTGCTGACCCGGAAATGGTATTGGCTGAAAGGGGCGTATTGCATAAGAAAAACACGCAAAACCCTGCCAGAAAATATGTAGAATTGGCGATACGGTTTATAATCATGCGCAAACGCTATTCGCCATATCTGAATAATATGTAAATAGACCGACTGCATATGTTGAATTTTATTCAATAATTTCATATATTTATAATCAAATCAAGTTTTCTGCGGTGGGTTCATCCCCTGTCTATTTTCATCAGGCCATATCAATGCTGCAATAATAGAAGGCGACACCCATGCACCGTTTTTCATCCATGCTTGCCCCGTGCCTGCTCATCTGTGCGAGTTTGGCCGTGAGTGCGCAGGCTCAGGAGGCCGGAGTAAACACGCAAATTGATTACGATGCCTTTGTAAAACTGACTCAGGAGCTTGGCCCTGTGCGTGAGGCGCACCGCATTCCGTTTGACCGTTTTCAGGAAATGGCCGGGCGTGACAATGCCATCATTCTGGACACTCGCAGCGCCGCTGCTTTCCAGGAAGGGCATATGCAAGGTGCAGTCAATCTGCCTTTTTCGGATTTTACCGATGAAAAGCTGGAGAAAGTGCTCGGCCCCGATAAAAATCGCCCCGTCCTCATTTATTGCAACAATAATTTCCTGAACAATATTGCACCCGTGATGAGCAAACGCGGGCCGCTTGCCCTGAACATTCCGACTTTTATCAACCTTCATGGCTATGGTTATACCAATGTCTGGGAACTGGCTGATTTACTGGATTTTCGTGAAATTCCCTGGTCTGGTCCGGGCGAAGTCTGATGGGTTATGCCACTGGGCATGACCCATCGGAATAAGGTAAAGCAATCGTATTATGTCATCATATACTACAATGATAACGGTGCTGGCAGTCATACTGGCCGGTGCCATATTCGGGTTTTTCTATGCCTGGTTGTGCTCTACGATGTGGGGGCTGGATGAGATTGATCCGCGCATGGCTATCACGGCTATGCAGGCTATCAATGCCAGGGTGCAGAACGTGGTGTTCTTTCCGGCATTTTTCCTGACACCTGCTGCATTGGCTGTGGCCGCCATTTTTCTTACCATGCAGGGTTTCCGGCAGGTGGCTCTCTGGTTTGTCGCGGCAACAATCGTTTATATCGTGCTGGGTATGGGGGTGACATTGTTTGGCAATGTCCCGATGAACGAGAAACTTGCCGCAACGCCGGTGCCTGATGATCTGGAACAGGCGAGGGCTATCTGGCAGGATTATTCCCGCAAATGGCAGCAATGGAATCTGATCCGCACGATTGGTTCTGGCCTGTCTCTGGCACTTGCCGCATTCGGGCTGACCAGACTCTCGGCCTGAACGGGATCGGCGGCCTGATCGGGCAGCCTGAACGGGATTGGCGGCCTGATCGGGCAACCTGATCGGGAAAGTCAGGTTATCGCCGGATAATAAGCGATTCCGGTCGCTTGCGTGGCTTCCATTCTCCGTGGCCGGGAAATTTCTTCAGCACCTCGCCGTCCCACAGGCGGACAATCCTGCGCCGGAACCGCCATTGGCCCTCTGCCTCTTTTACTGCATGATCATCATACCAGCCAGCAAAGCGTAACAGGTATGGCGGCTCTCCTTCGCATTCGGTCACAAAGGCAAAGCTTTTAAGCTTAACCGTTCCATCATCCTGCGGGAAATACTGTGTCTGGGTGACATGATGCTGACGTCCGGGAAAGCCGGGCGCATTGCCGTAATGCGCCATCAAGCCGCGAATACCCTCATGCCCTTCCCAGATGTCGGGGTCTTCAAAAACTTCCTCGCTCATCAGGCAATCGGGGGTGAAGCAGTCCACCAGTGCATCGGCATCCCCTGTATCGAGTGCCCAGCTGTAATTTGCGATCAGGTCCTGAAGTCCGAAACGATCTTCTGCCGTCAATTTCATAACAATCCATCTCCTTGCTTGCGCCCACCGTAACATTCGTTATTATTGTCTGCAACGGGAGAGACTATGACAAAAATAATCATATGCGGCGCATCAGGTGCATTCGGACGTGCGACGGCTGAATTGTTACTGCAAAGCCAGCCTGCTGAAAATCTTGTATTTCTGTCTCGAACACCGGAGAGACTGGCCGATCTGGCAGAGCGGGGCGCCGATTGTCGTCACGCTGATTTTGACGATCTTTCTACACTTCCTGCAGCGATGCAGGGAGGAAAGCGAATGTTGCTGATCTCTACAGCGCGAGTCGGAACCCGCGTTGGGCAGCATCGCAATGCCGTGGAAGCAGCAAGGGCAGCCGGGGTAAATCACATTGTTTACACCTCGATTATAGCAGCCGATGAGCCTGAGAACCCGGCGATCGTCAGGAATGATCACCGCGCAACCGAAGAAATTATCGAAAATTCCGGCCTTGACTGGACTCATTTGCGCGACAGCCAATATGCCGAAGCTATTGCAGGGCCGATGGTCATCCCTGCCCTTGCCATGGGGACCAAGCCCGATAATTGCGCAGATGGACGGGTTGCCTTTGTCAGCCGGGCAGATTGTGTGGCAAGCGCCGTGGCTGTTTTGACGGGTGAAGGCCACGCCAACAGGGCCTATACGCTGACCGGGCCAGAAAGTTATACCATCTCCGAAGCGCTGGCCATGGCCAGCCAGATGGCGGGTAAGCCCATTACGGTGGAGCATGTCGATGATGAGGCCATGTTCGCCTATTTTGATTCACTGGGAGCGCCGCGTCATGCCAGCGACATAGTGCCGGATGGTCCTATCCCCTGGTCAAGCGATGATATGGTGACTTTTGGAATTGCCATTCGTGAAGGCTATTTTGACGCGGTGACGGATCATGTTGAAAAACTGACCGGGCGTGCCCCACGGCAGCTCAGGGATGTGATGAAGGAGTTTCAACCGCAATGGCCCGCATGATAAGTCCTGCAAAACATCTGCTGGCCATTTTTGTCACGGCAGTCTTGCTGGCCGCCTGTTCCGGCGGCTCTGCGCCGATAGATACCTCGATTGTGGGGGCAGGTGATAATTGGGGCAATCCATCGGGAGACTGGTCCAAAAGCCGGTTCTCACGCCTGACAGATATATCGGCCGACAATGTCGGTGAACTGGGCATGGCATGGGAATATGACCTTGGCACCAACCGGGTGCAGGAAGCAACGCCCGTAGTGATTGACGGGGTGATGTATGCGTCTGGCAATCTGGGCCGGGTCTATGCGCTGAATGCAGCCACGGGCGAGGAATTGTGGACCTTTACGCCAGAGGTCAACATGCAGGTGAACCGTTATGCCTGCTGCGATCAGGCCAATCGCGGGCTGGCGGTTGTGGATGACAAGGTGATTGTCGGCGCGCTTGACGGGTGGCTTTATGCGCTGGATACCAAAACCGGCAAGGAAGTATGGAAAGCCAATACAATTGCGGATGGCAAACGCAGCCACACGATTACCGGCGCCCCTGAAATTGCTGGCGAGATGGTCATTATCGGCAATGGCGGAGCGGATTATGACGGGCGGGGTTATGTCACGGCCTATCATATATCTGATGGCAAGGAAGCGTGGCGTTTCTGGATTGTCCCGCATGATCCGGCGGATGGTCCGCAAGAGAGCGAGGCGCTGGAAAAGGCGTTGGAGACATGGGACCCGAAAAGCCGCTGGGATGTGGGCGGCGGCGGTCATGCCTGGGATGCGATTACCTATGATCCGGTATTCGATCAGGTGATTGTCGGCACCGGCAAAGGCGGGCCATATCCGGCCAAAATCCGGTCCCCTGCAGGCGGAGATAATCTCTATCTCGATTCCCTAGTTGCGCTGGACCCGAAAACCGGAGAATTGAAATGGTATTTTCAGGAAACTCCGCAGGATAGCTGGGATCTGACCGCGGTTCAGCCCATGGTGCTGACAGAGCTTGAGGTGAATGGCCAGCAGCGTCCGGTTATTCTTCATGCGCCCAAAAACGGGTTTATGTTTGTGATTGACCGGGAAACCGGCAAACCGCTTTCCATCAATGCGCTGGTCCGCACAAGCTGGGCGAGCGGCTGGAATATGGAAACCGGAAAACCCGTTCTGACGCCTGAATATTCCGAATATTCCACCGGGCCAAAAATTGTCTTTCCTGCATCACCGGGCGCGCGAAACTGGTTTCCGGCGGCATGGGACCCGGACCGGAAGCTTTATTTTGGCAATGTGCAGGATATGGGCAATCTGATGTTTCTCACCCTTGCGCCAGGAGAGAGGCTGACCCACCGCCAGCAGGCGCTGAATACCGGCTCGGCGCTGCTGTTTACGGCTGACCTGCCCGAACTGGCCAAAACCTTGCCCCCGCCCGTGCAGGAAGAGATTATGGCTCTGCCTCAATGGAAATGGGTGCAGGAAATGCCCTATTCCAACCAGCTCAGGGCCATTGACCCGCTGACCGGCAAGACT
>JBKEEC010000312.1:0-7062 GCA_047975785.1 Sphingomonadaceae bacterium
CCGCGAGCACGTGGACGCGATGCAGGTGGTGTCAGGCGCACTCCACAAGCCGGTTGTGCATTTCGAGGCTCCGCCGTCCAGCGCGATGGCGAGCGAGATGAAGCAATTCCTCTATTGGTTCGCGGAGAGCGCCCCAGGAGGCAGGGCCCCCCTCCCCGCCCTTACCCGGTCTGGCCTTGCCCATCTCTATTTGATCAGCATCCACCCCTTCGAGGATGGCAACGGGCGTATTGGACGGGCGATCTCGGAAAAAGCGCTGTCTCAGGCGATCGGACAGCCCAGCCTCATCGCCTTGTCACAGACGATCCAGCGTAAGCGCTCCGCCTATTACGATGCCCTTGAAGCTGCCAACAAGGGTAACGAAGTCACCGAGTGGCTCACCTATTTTGCCAAGACGGTGCTGGAAGCACAGGAGCACAGCCTTGCCCTCACCGATTTCCTGCTGGCCAAGGCGCGGTTCCATGACAAGTACCGTGGACGGCTGAATCCGCGCCAGGAACGGGTGATTGTCCGCATGTTCCGTGAGGGATTTGATGGTTTCAAGGGTGGGCTCAGCGCCGCAAACTACATCACGATTGCCGGAACCTCACGGGCAACCGCGACGCGCGACCTGCAGGAACTGGTGGCAATGGGTGCGCTTGCCCAAACCGGGAGTCTCAAATCCACGCGGTATCATTTGCGCATCACTGACACTGGACACGAAGCATCCCGCTGACAGATGAGCATGCTGAGGCAGCATTGCTACTGTTCGCCTCTTGATTCCCGCTGAGTAGTGACCCGGGTTAGGCTTGTCTCATTACAACACATTGGCCAAGCCCGCGCGGAGCCTGAGGTCAGCCTTCCTGATCGCGGATTTCAAGTTCGATATGCGGCCAGCTTTCGACGAATTGTCTGGCCCATTGGTGACAGGACCACGGAACGACTTCGGCATCGAAATATGGCTGCCGTTGCCCATCCCTGTCGTAGAGGTGGATTTCGTCGCCATCTTCGCTTGTGGGAACAAAAACAATGCGCCCGATCCGGGATGGATGAATGCGGCCAGCATCGCCGGGCTGTTTCCCGTTCCGGCCCTGCCACCAGACCAGATCTCCGGTTGCATCGTCGATACAGCTTCCGCGTCTTGGGTTGCCCCACAGCAGCCCAAGACCGATGACCGTAAAGGCGATTCCTGTCCACCATGCGACAGGGACAAGCCATGGTGCGCACTGGCCGGCATCGTTACAATTTCTTGCAGGATCGACAGTTGCCCCGGCATAGAGAAATACAAGGCCCACCAGAAGCAACAACCACACCCGAATATCGCTGCGGGCGCTTCGTTCAAAACGAAAATGGAAACTGGTGCCGGTCATTACGCCAGGTTTGCCGGATAAATGTCTATGCAATGCTAATTTACTGTTCCCCGCGCTCGTCCCGAACGCGGTTTTCTATTTCCTTGAGCATTTCGTCATATTCCGAAGGATCGGGAAGAGGCAGGCACTTATAGGAAAAATGCGCACCGCCATACTCAAACGAATACTCCTCATGCCCTTCCACATATTCGACCCCGGCCTCCTTGCAGGCCTGTTCGGTCTCAAACAGCACGAGGCGGCGTTCGACAACAAACTGGCCGGGATGATCGGGATGCCATTGCAGCACGATCAGCATGAAAGGAATGAGTTCGATCATTGGGCGGCTCCGGTTCTCAAAGGTGGCGCTATTACAGCAGAGTGCCTCAAGATTCGACATGAATGAATGCCAACTGGTTGAAAATCAGGCATATCACGCCATTCCGCCAACGAAGCCTGATGTCTGGCTGTTATGGAGCATGGCAAGGCGCATGGTGCCATTGCAGCCCAGCACCTTGCAGCGCGTTCGGCGTTCAATCTCGTCGATATAAAGATGCCCGGCATGGCGCTCCTCGACCAGATAGTCCCGCGTGAGATAGCGTACCTGGCCACATCGCTTGCATACGGCCTCCAGTCTGCTGCCATCGGCAAGATCTGTAGCGCGTAGCCGTGTCTTCCAGTTTCCCATCACCAGAAATCCTCAGCCGAGGGGATGCGGGTATAGCTGATCTTGCCGCCAATATTCTCGATATGCTGATGCGGCCAGAAGCCGACACTGGCGATGGTCTTGCCCCATTTGTAATTCAGCAGGTCAATCGCGCTGTTGATTGCCTCCCAGCGTTGCCGCTCGCTGTCATCAGCCAGCAGAAAATCCAGCTGGCGGCTGTCTGACGGAGAAATGTCAAACAGTGTCACGCCAAGGCGATAGATTTTGATATGGCGCGGCAGGTGATGCGTGGCCCGCTCCCACAGGCCTGAAAGTTCATGCAGCAGCGCCTGATCATCATGGACAGATGGCAGAATACGCTTGTCGCTCCATGTGCCTTCGCCATGGTCAAGCCACAGGGCAAGGCCTGAGCAGTAAAATCCCTCGCGCCGCAAACGCCGGGCAGCCTTGGTCAGAAGCACACGGCCAATGCTTCTGGCGCCTTCCAGGCTGCGGCATTCAGGCGGCAGCACCCTGCCATGACCAAACATGCCGCGCCGACTTTCCGGTGCCTCGATGTCATAGCCATGCAGCGCATACCACAGCCGTTCCCCGTTCACCCCGCGCCAGATCCTGCGCATCTGTTTGGGCTGGGTGTTATATACATCCTGCGTGGTAACTATCCGGCTGATCACCAGCCTTTTGATCATATTCCTGCCGACACCGGGAATATCCTTCAGGGGAAGCGCCTATAGCGGCGCGGGCATATCCCTGGGGTGCCAGATGGTAACGCCATCGGGCTTGTCCATCTTGCAGGCGATCTTGGCCAGTTGCCGGTTGGCGGCAAAGCCGATCGAACAGGTGATATGCTGCCCGATATTATCGGCAATCCTGCGCTTGATGGTCCGGGCAAGGTCTTCAGGGTGAGGACGCTGGCTGCTATCGACCTTGCAGGTCAGCTCATCAATGCTCTTGATCGCATCGATTGGCACCACGCTTTCAATCTCGGCCAGCAGGGCATTATGCGCGCGGCGGTAGAGATGCGGGGTTTGTGGCACGAGGATGAGATCCGGACAGAGGCGTTTGGCATCACCCACCTTCATAACATTGGTCAGGCCCAGCGCCTTGGCTTCCTTTGAACAGGCAATCACGCAAGAAGCCTTGCCGCCTGCAAAAGGCACTATACCCACAGGCCGCCCACGCAGTTCGGGCTGCACCTGCTGGGCGACCGAAGCGAAAAAGCCATCAAAATCGAGATAGAGCCGTTCTATGTCCTCTGGTTTGCGCATGTTCCCACCCGAATCGGAAATAAGAACATATAAAGAACATAGAGTAATAATGCACGGGTCTTGGGAACACTATCTTTCCGGGATCGAACTGATCCACATGATCCGCAAGGGTCAGATGATCGGGGTAAACGATACCCGAAATCTGTCCCTCGCAGAACAGTTCGACAGCCTCGCCGCCTAACCTGCAATGTCAAAGAGCAACTTGTAGCATACCCCAGAGTTTGCGACAGAACCTGTCGAAGAGCATCCGATCATGGCAGAAGGGAAGTTCAGGCTGAGCTGATGGTTCAGTCTCTTATTGCAACCCATACAGGTGCGTGATCGCTTGCCTTTTCTTTCCCGCGCGCATCCCGGTCAACGCCTGCACTTTCCATCCGGTCTGCCAGTTCAGGTGACAGCAGCATGTGATCAATCCGAAAGCCATGGTCACGTGGCCATGCACCTGCCTGATAGTCCCAATAGGTCCAGATGCCGCCTTGCGGATAGCAGGTGGCAAGAGCATCGGCCCAGCCATCATCCAGCAACCGGAAATAGGCATTGCGGGATTCAGGCTGCATCAGGGCATCATCTTCCATCGCTTTGGGTGCCCATACATCCCGATCGGTCGGGATGACGTTATAATCACCGACAAAAGCTGCGGGCACCTCTTCTGCCCACACATTTTGCATATGGCTGCGTAAACGCTTCATCCAGGCAAGCTTGTAATCGAATTTCGGACCGGGTTGCGGATTGCCATTGGGAAGATAGATAGAAGCGACCCGCACACCGTTGATATCGGCTTCAAGGTAGCGGGCCTGTTCATCATCCGGATCACCGGGCAGGCCGCGTTGCGTTTCTTCGGGGCGGACACCTCTGGCCAGAATGGCGACGCCGTTAAAGCTTTTCTGTCCATGCCAGATGGCGTGATAACCGATTTTTTCAAATTCATCGGCTGGAAATCCGGCATCCTGGCTTTTTACTTCCTGCAAACAGGCGACATCAGGGCGTGTTTCTTCCAGCCATTCCAGCAGGCGAGGCAAACGGGCCTTGATCCCGTTAATGTTGAAAGAGGCAATGCGCATGGGAAGCTGCGCTCAGATACCGAAGCTGGAACCGCAGCCACAACCGGCAGCAGCTTGCGGGTTTTCAACCCGGAAGGCCGCACCGCCGAGCGATTCTACAAAATCGACCGTGCTGCCCGCTACCAGGTCAAGACTGACAGGGTCCACCACCAGCCGCACGCCATTTGTCTCGCTCACCGCGTCATCATCAGCCGGATTGTCCGCCAGATCAAACCGGTATTGAAAGCCGGAGCAACCGCCGCCTTCAACCGACAGGCGCAAGATAGCGGGTTTGTCCTGCTTTCGGGCAATAGCGCCAATGCGCTGTGCCGCCGCTTCGGTAAGGATAAGTGCTTCAGCCATAATTTTATAATGTAGTGCGCCTTGTGATTATGCTCAATAGCCGCGTGCAACCGCAAACCGGGCAGCCTCTGCCATGGCCTGACGGGCCTTGCCATCAGGGAAGATGGACAGGGCATCAATTGCGCGCTGGGCATAAAGACGAGCACGCTCGCGTGTAGCTTCCAGAGCATCACTGGCACGGATCAGGTCAATCGCATGAGCCAGATCTTCATCCGATGTGCGATGCCCGATAATGGCCGAGCGCCAGAATTCACGTTCTTTTTCGTTCCCGCGTGCATAGGCGATAATCACAGGTAGCGTCATCTTGCCTTCGCGGAAATCATCGCCCTGATCCTTGCCCATTTCCGCAGCATCGGAATCGTAATCTATGGCATCATCAACCAGTTGAAAAGCGACGCCCAGATTGCGCCCATAGGCATCCAGCGCCAGCTCCTTTTCCTCGCTACATTCCGCAACCACAGCGGAAATCCGGCTGGCTGCGGCAAACAGGGCGGCTGTTTTGGCGCCGATAATATTGAGGTAACGATCCTCGCTGGTTTCAATCTGACGCTGCGCTGTCAGTTGATCAACCTCACCTTCCGCAATCACGGCGCTGGCATTGGCCAGAATCTTGAGAACCTTGAGGCTGCCATCCTCGACCATCAGCTCAAAGGAGCGGCTGAACAGGAAATCTCCCACCAGCACGGTGGCCGGATTGCCGAAGATAATATTGGCTGCTGCCTTGCCGCGCCGCAAATCGCTGCCATCCACCACATCATCATGCAGCAATGTGGCGGTATGGATAAATTCCACGGCTGCAGCGAGCTTGTGATGCCGCGTGCCCTGATAGCCAACCAGTTCAGCCCCGGCGAGAGTCAGCATGGGGCGCATACGTTTGCCGCCGCCCGAAATCAGGTGCCCTGCCAAAGCCGGGATCAGCGGAACCTCGCTCTCCATCCGCTCCAGAATTACGGCATTCACCGCATTCATGCCTGGAGCTGTCAGGCTCAGGATCGGATCAAGCGATGGCTGGGACTGGCCACTAGCCAGCGGAAGGGGAACAATATCGGCTGTCATTGCACATATCCATGGGCGCGCATGACACGCTTGGCAAGGAAGGAATCGTCGCTGCCCCTTGCATTTTCAGCCAAGTATGGCCAATCGCACAGTCATGAGCACGCCCGACCCCGTTCTTGCGTCCTTTCGCAAGAGTATCGACAATATTGATGCCGCACTGATTCATATGCTGGCTGAACGATTCCGCATTACCAAGGCGGTTGGTGCCTATAAGGCAGAAAACAGCCTGCCTCCTGCTGATCCCGGACGCGAAGCCCTGCAGATAGAGCGATTGCGCGCACTCGCGCTGGAGGCGGATCTTGACCCTGAATTTTCAGAAAAATTCCTGCGCTTCGTCATTGATGAAGTCATCCGCCATCACCAGCAGGCCCGTGAGGACTAGGGCGTGTTAACGCTATTCGCGAGGATGTTTTTATGCTAAGCATTTGTAATGAATGGTATAAGCGAAGCGCAATATGAGATGATCCGCCCCTATCTGCCGGTTCAGCGCGGCAATGTACGGATTTCGAACCTGACGATGATCAATGCGGTGCTTTATATCACCGAGAACGGCTGCAAGTGGCGCGCCTTGCCCAGGGAGTTCGGCAACTGGCATACGATCTACACGCGGCTCAAGCGCTGGGCTGAGGCAGGCGTGCTGGACCGGTTGTTTGCAGCCTTGCAGGAACACCGCCTGATCCGCATCAAGGTGGAGTGCCTTGGTCTCGACAGCACCAGCGTGAAGGTCCATCCCGACGGTACGGGGGCGGCCAAAAAAAGGGGCCTCAGTCAATCGGCAAGTCTCGCGGTGGATGGAACACCAAGGTTCATCTGCCAAAGAGCCCTTGGCTACCGCGAATGACCGAACGGCCTTGACCTTCAGCCTTTCGGGCGGGCAGGCGCACGATGCGCCGGAAGGCCGCGCCCTGCTGAAAGACTGGGACACACCCCTGTCGGGTCTGCCCATGCTGATGGATCGCGCCTACGAAGGCGACGAAACGCGCCAGATGGTTCTCGACCTTGGCTTCGAGCCTGTCGTACCGCCCAGATCCAACCGCAAGAACCCATGGGATTACGACCGAAATCTTTACAAACGCCCCAACGAGGTGGAGCGCCTGTTCCGAAGACTCAAAGCCTATCGACGCATCTTCTCACGCTTCGACAAACTCGACATCATGTTCAGGGCCTTCCTCAACTTCGCTCTCATCATCGATATGGTTAAGTGTTAACACGCCCTAGTAATTCAGACTCGCCGTGAGCAGTGCGGAACGTCCGGGGGCCACGTTGGCAAACAGTCCGACGTGAGAAGCATCGTAATACAGCTTGTTTGTCAGGTTCTGGACATTGATGCGAAATGCCAGAGC
>JBKEEC010000019.1:0-6142 GCA_047975785.1 Sphingomonadaceae bacterium
TAAAATCCATCCGGCTGACAGGTGATCCGCAGGAAATTGACTGCAAATATCCCGGCATCAAAGGGCTGGTGCTAAGGGCGGAGTTTGTCAGGAAGCGTTGATGGCTTGCCGTTTGTAACCGCGACCAGTTTTGCTCTCCTGCCCGCCCTCCCGTAATAGTGAAGGCTCAGGCACGCGGGGGCTGACGGCGGTAGGACAATGCCTCTGCCACATGGATGCGGGTGATCTGCTCTGTTCCGGCCAGATCGGCAATGGTGCGCGCGACACGCAGCAGCCTTGTATAACCCCGTGCTGACAGGTGCATGGTGTCTGCAGCTTGCAGCAACAGATTTTGGCCCGCTTCATCCGGCGTGGCATATTTGTCCAGCCCGGCGCCGTTGAGTTCTGCATTGCTGCGCGCGCCGGTTTCTTCTGCCCGCAAGGTCTGGCAGGCGCGTGCCTTTGCTACGCGCGCGGCAACTTCCGCGCTACTTTCAACCGGCCTTGTCATGCTGCCGGATTGCGCCAGATCGACCGCGCGGACGGGTTCTACCTCGACATGCAGGTCAATCCGGTCAAGCAGTGGGCCGGAAATGCGTGACTGGTAATCCGCTGCACAGCGAGGAGCGCGGGAGCAGGCCAGTGCCGGATCACCCAGATGACCGCATCGGCACGGATTCATTGCTGCAACCAGCTGGACGCGGGCGGGATAGGTTACATGCATATTGGCGCGCGCAATATCCACGCTGCCGGTTTCCAGTGGCTGACGCAGGGAATCAAGCGCGATACGATGAAATTCGGGCAATTCATCCAGGAACAGGACGCCGAGATGAGCCAGACTGACCTCGCCGGGTTTTGCCCGCGCGCCTCCTCCTGTCAGGGCAGCCATAGAGGCGGAATGATGCGGAGCACGAAAGGGTCGCGCCCGGCTGATCCGGCCTCCTTCCAGCGTGCCTGCAACCGAGGCGACCATGGACACTTCCAGAGCCTCTGCCGGTGTGAGTTCAGGCAGTATTCCCGGCAGACAACTGGCGAGCAGGCTTTTCCCTGCGCCGGGCGGACCTGCCATCAACAAATTATGCCCCCCGGCAGCAGCAATTTCCAACGCCCGACGAGCAGTTTCCTGCCCTTTTACCTGTGCCATATCCGGCCCGCTTGGGGCGGCGGCAATGATCCCTGTCCCGATCTGCGGCAAGGATTGCGTGCCCTTGAGGTGGTTAAGCAGGCTCACCAGATCAGGAGCGGCAACAGGAGCCAGATTACTCGCCCAGCCTGCTTCTGCACCTTGTGCAGCGGGGCAAATCAGACCGGAGTCCATGGCGCTGGCATGGAGTGCCGCGAGCAGGACTCCGGGTGAGGCAATGATCCGCCCATCCAGCGCAAGCTCCCCGACGGCGATATAATCAGCCAGTTGCTCCGCATCGGTCACGCCCATGGCACCGAGCAGGGCCAGTGCTATTGGCAGATCGTAATGGCTACCCTCCTTGGGCAAGTCCGCCGGCGAGAGGTTAATGGTAATGCGCCTGGGTGGCAGGGAAAGTCCCATGGATGCCATTGCCGCCTGAACACGCTCGCGGCTTTCACCCACGGCCTTGTCCGGCAGGCCGACAATCGAGAAACGCGGCATACCCGGTGCGATCTGACATTGCACTTCAATGCTGCGCGCATCCAGCCCCAGATAGGCCACGGTGCGAACCAATGCGACCACGGTATAGCCCCTTTATTTTTCACCTTGCTTTTTAGTCGCCATGCAAAAATTGTCCTTGAAAGTCCATGACTTATCTTTTTGGCAAGGTGAAATATGCCTGAGCCGGCGCGTGATGTGTCTTATCGCTGGTGACAGGTTCTGTTCCGGAATGAGACAGATTTTGTAACACTTTTAAAACTATATCGCTTGGGGAATTGGTCAGGTCACACCGCCATGATCAGGCCATGCGATATCTTGCAGTTATCCTCTCTGCCCTGTTGGGCCTGGCCGCCACCACTGCCGAAGCAGGGCAGGTGCGTTATGTTGTGACAGTCACGACCGAATGGGTTGAGGTCGGTGATTCCCGAACGTCACAAAGCATCTCGACGACAGTTTCTTCACAGGCCATTTCCCCGCAAGGAAGCGAGCGCTTTGTGTCTCTGTCGGAACCTGTATCCGTGTCGGAGGCCAGACAGCCTGCAGCACTGGCGCAATTCGGGCCATTTCGGGTCGTGGATGGCAATCGGGCTGCCCTTGTCGGGGTGACGGACGCAAAAAGTCCGGGGCAGTTTGCTGCCATGCTGCAGGCTTATCCGGGAATTACCACTCTGGAGATGATCGAGTGCCCCGGCACGGCCCATGACCGGGCCAATCTGCGTCTGGGCCGGATGATTCGCGCTGCCGGGATCGCGACGCATGTTCCGCAGGGAGGCTCTGTGCGCTCAGGCGCGGTTGAACTGTTCCTTGCCGGGACGAGCCGGACAATGGATGACGGTGCGGAATTTGCCGTTCATAGCTGGATGGATATTTATGGGCGGCAGGCCGGTGATTTTTCAGCCGATGCGCCGCAGAACCGGGCCTATCTTGATTATTACCGCGACATGGGGATGACCTCCGAAACGGCAAAAGATTTTTACGCCATGACCAATTCCGTGCCCTTTTCAAAGGCGCGCTGGCTGGATGCTGCCGCCATGCGTCAATGGACAGGTGACAAGGCTGCTGCGGGGGGCAATGCTGGGGCCAATGATGGACAGAAAGAAACCCTGCCCATTATCGTGGATGGTGTAACAGATAGCGCCCCTCATAGCGTTGCAGGGCCTGCGCCAAAGCTGGCCTATCTTGACTTGAGCGGCACAAGCTTTTAACGGCCCACGCTTTCACGGGCAATTGCATGAGTGATTGCTCCATATGTTGATGCCGGTGGACATGACCCTCTGCCGGATTCAGGAATTCGAGGATCACATGAAGCGGACTTTCCAGCCGAGCAATCTGGTGCGCAAGCGTCGCCACGGTTTTTTTGCACGCAAGGCTACGCCGGGCGGACGCAAGGTTTTGCGCGCGCGCCGCAATCGCGGTCGCAAGAATCTCTGCGCCTGACGGGCCAGAATCTGGCTGGTCCGGGCTGGACTGGCCGGAGCCTGACGGGCGGGTAAACGGTCTGGCCTGCAGGCCCGGCGCCGCCATCAGAATTGACCTGTGACTTTCCCGGCCCGACCCGAGGTGATTCGCAAGCGGGCGGATTTTCTTGCAGCGAATCGTGGCATACGGGTTGCACGGCCAGGTTTTGTTTTGCTTGCCCGTCCCAATGGCACAGGCGCCATGCGTTATGGCATCACCGTTACCAGACGAATCGGCAATGCCGTGGTTCGCAACCGGATGAAGCGGCGCTTTCGGGAATTACTATGGCAAGTCTTGCCGGTTGCAGGTCTTGCCGGTCATGACCATATACTCATCGGCCGCGATGGCGGGATCGAACGTGATTTCGCCCGGCTGAAAGAGGAACTGGTGATGGCACTTGAAAGAGCCGGACAGGGAAAAGGCGATCCACCACGTCGCCGTCGTCGCAAGCCATGAAATGGGTTTTCATCTTCATTGCCCGTTGCTGGCAGCTCGGCCCATCCCGTATTTTGCCGCCATCCTGCCGCTATGCTCCCAGCTGTTCCGAATATGCGATCGAGGCTCTGAAGCGTTATGGTGCGATCAAGGGTGGATGGATTGCGCTCAAGCGTCTATTGCGCTGCCATCCCTGGGGCGGGCATGGGTATGATCCTGTTCCATAGGCGGGCCTGTTCGTATGCCTCGCCTCATATTGTTCAAAGTTTGACGAATCGGAATTTCGGTCTTGGAAAATTCGCGTAACCTCCTGATCGCTGTTGCTTTATGCGCCGTCCTGTTGCTGGGCTGGGAAGCAGGGATGAAATATTTTTATCCTGATGCTGACAAACCGCCCGTTACAGCAGAGGCGACTACAGGCGGCGTCCCGAATGATGATTTGCCCGCGCGCAAACAGAATGCCGGTGATCCTTCCGGCGAGAAATCACTCCACACCCGCGAAGGTGGATTGACCGATCCGGCAGCTATTGCCGAAGAAAAGACCGATCTCAAATCAGCACTGGCGCAGCCTGGCCGCGTGTTGATCAATGCGGATGAAATTGCCGGCTCTATCAATCCGGTCGGCGCACGGATTGATGATATTGTTCTGAAATCGCATCGCGAATCAGTGGATGAAGATAGCGGTCCGGTGCGGATATTCTCTCCGGCAAGCACGCCTGCCCAGCATTTTGCCCAGTTTGGCTGGGTAGGAGAGGGTGTGAAGCTGCCCGATGCCAATACTGTCTGGCAGACCGAAGGCGGCCCTCTGGCGCCTGACAGGCCGGTTACCTTGCGCTGGCCCAATGGCGAGGGGCAGATATTCACCATCACGCTCAGCATTGATGAGCGTTATATGCTGACCGCGACCCAGACAGTCGCCAATAATGGCACGAATCAGGTCGTGGTGCAGCCCTTTGGCCTGGTCAATCGCACCAGCGCGACCGCCAGCCTCGACACATGGACGATTCATTCCGGCCCGATCGGGGCGTTCGGAGATTCCGTGCAGTTCGGCCCCGATTATGATGATCTGGCCGAGGATGTGAAAGAAGGCAAAACGGAAGGCCAGCTTCACTGGATCGGCTTTACCGATATTTACTGGTTGTCTGCCCTTATCCCGCAAGATGGAACACGCCCTGCGGCTGATTTTCGTCCGCTTGGTAATGCAACCTTCCGTGCCGATGTCATTTATCAGCCGGTTGCTGTGCCGGCTGGCAAGCAATTCTCGCGTTCAACGCAGCTTTTTGTTGGTGCAAAAGAAAGCCATGTGCTGGATGACTATGAAGACACAGGCATTTCCAATTTCGGTCTGGCGCTTGACTGGGGCTGGTTCCGCTGGTTCGAGAAGCCGATATTCTGGCTGCTGGAAAAGCTTTATTCCCTGGTCGGAAATTTCGGGGTGGCGATTATCCTGCTGACGGTCATTGTTCGAGGGATCATGTTCCCCATCGCGCAAAAGCAGTTTTCCAGCATGGCCGCGATGCGGGCAGTGCAACCCAAGATGAAAGCGATTCAGGAGCGTTACAAGGACGACAAGCAAAAGCAGCAGCAGGAAATCATGGCGCTCTACAAGAATGAGGGCATCAATCCGCTGGCTGGCTGTTTGCCCATGGTGTTGCAGATTCCGGTTTTCTTTGCGCTCTACAAGGTTCTGATGCTGACGATTGAAATGCGGCACAAGCCTTTCGCGCTGTGGATTCAGGATTTGTCAGCGCCTGATCCGGCCCATATTCTTAACCTGTTTGGCCTGCTGCCCTTTGATGTGCCGGCGATGCTGGCGATTGGACCGCTTGCGGTTTTGCTGGGTTTGACCATGTGGCTGACTTTCCGGCTTAATCCGACATCGATGGACCCGATGCAACAGCAGGTCTTTGCGATCATGCCGTGGGTATTGATGTTCGTCATGGCCCCTTTTGCTGCCGGGTTGCTGGTTTACTGGATTACTTCCAACCTGCTGACTCTGGCCCAGCAAACCTATCTTTATTCCAGACATCCGCAATTGAAGGCGCAAAAGGAAAAGGATCTGGAACAAACCGCCAAGAGCAAGAGCTGAGACGGAGCATCAGGCATGACGGATGACGCATCCGGCAAGGTGTTGGCAGAGCAGGCGCGCAAAATATTTTCGGGCCCGGTGGCTTTCCTGCTGTCAGCACCGCAGCTAAAATTCCTGCCTGACCCGGATGTGCCGGAAATTGCCTTTTGCGGGCGATCGAATGTCGGGAAGAGCTCCCTCCTCAATGCGTTGACCGGGCGCAAGGGGCTGGCACGGGCCTCGGTGACGCCGGGCCGCACGCAGGAGCTGAATTTCTTTGATGTGGGTGATCCCTTGCAGTTCCGTCTGGTGGATATGCCTGGCTATGGCTTTGCCAAAGCGCCGGTTAAAGTGGTGGAGCGGTGGAAAGCCCTGGTGCGCAGTTATTTGCGTGGCCGACAGGTGCTGATGCGCACACTGGTGCTGGTGGACAGTCGCCATGGCCTGAAAGATGTTGATCGGGACATGATGAAAATGCTCGATGAAGCTGCGGTTGGCTATCGCATAGTTCTGACCAAGGCGGACAAGGTCAAGGCGAGCGAGCTGGAACAGGTGCGCGTAGCCGTGGAAACAGA
>JBKEEC010000313.1:0-9194 GCA_047975785.1 Sphingomonadaceae bacterium
ATGCACAGACAACTTACGAACCGGCTGACCCTGCGCGGGTGCCCTCGCGCACTCTTGGATGGGTGATGCTGTTTGCGGCTGTTCTGCTGGTAGCTGGAATCTGGATGTTTTACCGGAACATGATAGCCCCGCAGACTGACCCGGCTGTTTTGACAGATCAACGCGATGATGCAACCAGTCAGGAAGCAACTCAGGGCAATGACGCCCCCGCCGGAGCGCAAGCAAAACCTGCCGGTCCCGTTGTTTTTACTGCGCTGGAAAATGGTGTCTGGGTCAAGTTTTACGACGCGGATGGCAACCAGTTGATGCAAAAGCAAATGGCTCAGGGGGAAACCTACACGGTGCCGGAAACAGCAAACGGGCCGATGGTCTGGACTGGCCGGCCTGATGCCCTCTCCATTACAGTGGGGGGGCGTGCGATCCCGAAACTGGCAGAAGGTGACGCTATCATGCGTGATGTGCCGGTAACTCCCGAAGCCCTTCTTGCCCGCAACAATGCGCCTGCCGGTCAGGCTGGCGCAACTCCGGCACAGTCCTCATCAACGCTGGCAACTTCGGCATCGGGTGGAACGGGAGCAAACTGATCTGTCGTGACCGGTGCAGGAATTTCCCCCGATTTGGTGCAACCGTGCCTCGACACGGTGGCGTCATTGCGCCACACTCCATGGCTGCACGTTCAGCTGCCGTATGGTTAATCCGGTCCATGATTGCAGCAAAAGCCGTTAGAGGAGCCTTTTTGAAAATGAATACCCGCAAGACCACTCACCGGGCTTCTCGCGCAATTCTCGGTAGCCTTGCCATTCTTGCAGCAGGAAGTATCGCGCTGCCGGCCCCGTCTCTGGCGCAGGATAATAATTCAGAAGCACGCATCCGCAAGCTGGAAGCAGAGATAAAGGCCTTGCAACGAAAGGTCTTTCCTGGCGGAGACAGCCGGTATTTTGAGCCACAAATCAGTGGGCAACCCTCTTCATCCACGACGGCAACTTCCCCATCAACCTCGGCAGTTACAGATATTCTGGCCCGGCTTGATGCAATGGAAAGCCAGATACAGCGACTGACTTCGCAGGTGGAAGAAAACTCCAACACGATTACCCTCGTGTCCAATCGCGTTGCTGTGCTGGAGGGTAATCCTGTCGCAGCAACGCAAACAGTAGCAAAAACTACAACACAGGGCGCAACGGTTTCTCCTGCATCCTCTGTAAAACCGACAGGCAGCACAACCGCAAAAACGGTTTCAGCCTCGGCTACCCCTGCACCGGCGAAGGTCGCGCAACCCACTGCTGAACGTCTCAGCGCAGTGCAAAAAGTTGCCAAGCCGCAAACCGATGATGCCGCAGATGATGAATATTCCTACGGATTCCGCTTGTGGGATGCCGGTTTTTATCCGGAAGCACAGCAGCAATTGCGCCTGTTTGTAGACAAATACCCTACGCATTGGCGGGCGACTTATGGCCGTAACCTGCTGGGCCGCGCCTATCTTGATGATGGAAATGCGCGAGAGGCAGCGACATGGTTTTTGCGCAATTATCAGGATGACAAAAACGGTGCTCGTGCGCCGGACAGCTTGCTTTATCTTGCAGAATCCATGATTGCTGTGAAAGATACCAGCCGAGCCTGTATCGCTCTGGCCGAATTTTCTGAAACTTATCCCGCGGTTGCATCTGGCCGCCTTGCTTCTCAATATGAATCAGACAGGAAAAAAGTCACCTGTAAATAAGGCGTCATCAGCGGACCGGGTGGCTATTTCACCTGATCCTGCTCTGGTTTCGTGCTTCCGGTCGTCGTTGGCCGGGTTGTGGCCTTGTGGTGGTCGTCTGGGAATTGCAGTTTCTGGCGGGCCGGATAGTCTGGCGCTCCTTTTGCTTGCTCACACCGCGATGCCCCGGCAAGTTGAAGCGGCAACGGTGGATCATGGCTTGCGGAAAGAAAGCGCTGAGGAGGCTGATTTTGTCGCCAGAATATGTGTCGGGCTGAATATTCCTCATCAGATTTTGCCTGTTGAACTAAATGCGGGGAATATCCAGCATCAGGCACGACTGGCACGATATGATGCACTTGCAGGATGGATCAGGTCTCGCGGGATTGATGCCCTTGCAACCGCACATCATGCTGATGATCAGGCAGAAACCTTGCTGATGCGGCTCAATCGGGCCAGCGGTGTGGCGGGGCTGGCGGGTGTGCGGCCCAAAAGCAATATCCCCGGACATGACATACCATTAATCCGCCCCTTGCTGGGTTGGAGGCGCGCGACCCTGGCCGCTGTTGTGCATGATTCCGGTATTCAGGCAGTGCATGATCCGTCAAATGAAAATTTGCAGTATGATCGTGTCAAAATACGTCAAAATCTCGCACAGTCCGCTTGGCTGGATGTTGCCTCACTGGCGCAAAGTGCCGGGCATCTGGCCGATGCAGAGAATGCGCTGGAATGGGCGGCAGAAAGGGAATGGCAGGAAGCTGTCAGCACTGTCGATGCGGGCTATCTGTATCGCCCACATGCGCAGACACCGCGCGCCATACGCCTGAAAGTGCTCATGCGTGCCGTTCTGATGCTGGGGAAGGTTCCGCGAGGGTCAGCTCTGGCGGCACTGGAAGCAGAATTGAGTGCGGGAAGGGGCGGGAATATTGCCGGTGTGCTGATCAGTGCACAGCCAACAGGTTGGTTCATCAGGCCAGAGCCGCCCCGTTCCGGCTGAATGTGCCCCATGATCAGGGATTGGCGATCAGATAATCTTGTCGCCCATACTCATGGTTTGCCCTCGTGTGATAATCACCTTGTCACCTTTGCTCGCAATGGCGAAGAGTTTGGAGATAAAATCATTAGGCGTACCAATGCACCCATGGCTCGCATAGCCGTTTTCAACATCTGCACCGCCATGAATTGCTACCCCGTCGCGGGTCAGGCGCAAGGTCCACGGCATGGGGGCATTACCGTATTTTTCTGATACATTGTGCCTTTCCTTGCTCATAATCGGAAATACACCAAGCGGAGTCGGGTGTTCATCCGTCCCCAGCAAAACAGCAGTCGCTCCGATTTCATAGCCGCCTTTGAAAACCGACAGAACCCGTGCATCCAGATCTACTGTCATGACCAGCGGGCCATCGGGCACACCTTCATCATCCCAATGCCATTCACCGTATTTGATCGGGCCATCAATGGGCAGAATACGTTTGATAACAAAAGTGCTATCTGCCCCCGAAGCTGACGGGGAAGCAGATTTCTGAGTGGAAGCCAGATTTGCGATCTGACTGCCATCTGTATTTGATGCCGGGGAGCCGGGAACTATTTCTTCCAGCGATGCGCCCGTTCCAGCCGTTGCCGGATCAACGGAAATTGCCAGTCCTGCGTCGGCCTCAGCCGACTTTTTCGAAGACTGGCCAGAACCGATTATCTGGCTTGCCAGAACAACGCCGCCAAAGGCCAGCATCACTGCGGCTGTTGCGCCGCCTATCCATTTCATCATCGGGCTCATGGTTATGTTTTGGCAGATCAGAAGTAAATTTCCAGCAAATCATCCTTCACGTCTTGGAACGGCACACTCATTGCCCCAAAAAGTTAACGGCCCCGCATGGGATGGAAAGGTGAAACTATCCTGTATTTCTGTGTTATCATAAATGCTTAAAGGCCAATTCATCTTGCTGTAGATAGAAAATAGCGGACAGGAGCAGATGAAAGACAAAATGCCCGGCACAAACTTTGTCACTCCGCCTCGGCGCACATATTTTGCCGATGTGCTGGCTTCCATGATTGCTACAGCGCAAAGGACGGGTTTTGTTCAGGATGAGCCTCTGGAGCGCAGCACCATGCTGGAGCAGGTGGCAGAACGTGCCGGGCTGGACGATTTCGGAGACCCGTGGTTTGAAAAGCCGTTTGATATCCTGCTGGATGCCCTGAACGGGGAAGCCCGCCTTAATGGGGCCGGACGATTTTTTGCGCGGAAGCAGTTTGAGAAAGTGCTGCTGGATCGCTTGTGGGCACAGCGCTGGTTTGTCCGTTATCCCGAAATCCTTTCACGTCCGGTGCCGAAGCCGGTTGTTATTGTCGGGCCTATGCGTTCAGGGACAACACGGCTCCATCGTTTGCTGGCCAGTGACCGACGGTTCTCGCATTTGCGCAGTTTTGAAACAATCAGCCCCGTGCCCCGACCCGATTTTGAAGAAGTGCTCGCCGGTAAAAAGCGCGACTTCAGGCCTGTTCTGGCCCAGAGGATAATGCGTCTGGCGCGCCTGGCAAACCCGCTAACCCTGAATATTCACCCGACTGGCCCTTTTGAGCCGGAAGAAGAACTTGGCCTGCTGGTTGCCAGCATGTGGGGTATGAAACATGAAGCCCAATGGATGATCCCATCTTATGGGCGCTGGTGTGAAAGCGAGGATGGGACACCTGCCTATCGTTACATGGCGGATTTGTTGCGCCTGATTGGCTGGTCGCAGCAGGTCAGTTCCTTGCGTCCGTGGATATTGAAAACGCCGCAGCATATGCTGGATTTACCTGCGCTACTGAAGGTGTTTCCAGATGCGAAACTGATATTTACACATCGTGATCCCCACGCAGTAGTGGGCAGCGCGGCATCGCTCGCATGGAATCAGCTTATTCTTTATTCCGATGATGTTTCAGCGGAATGCGTCGGGCAGGAATGGCTACGCAAGGTGGGGGTTCAGATTGAACGAATGTGCAGTGCCCGCGAAACCATCCCGCGAGAGCGCATGATTGACATTCATTATGACGACATGGAACGGGACTGGCTATCCACCATGGAAAGGGTCTATGATTTTATAGGCTTTGACATTTCGCCTGCCGTTCCCGGAATGGAAGATTTCATTGCCCGATCAGCACGGTTGAAGCGTCATCCGCATTGTTACAGTCTGGAAGAATTCGGGTTATCGGACGAAGATGTGCAGGGCCTGTTGGGAAACTATGTTCAGGCTTATGACGTGGCGCTTGAGGCGTAGCAATACACGGACCGATGCACACCCTACACGGCGCCAACCGGAAATGGCAGGACTTTATCTCCAGCCATTCAGCAACATCCAGTGCTCAAAACTCGTCGGACCGGCAAGCGGGGCGGCGCTGAGTATGGGGTAAAACAGAGCAAAAACAATCATGCTCAAAGTCAGTAATGCCAGAGGAAACCAGCGGTTACCCATACGCCAGATGGCATCCAGCGCCAGTGCAAGCCCGATCAGGAGGAAACAGCTCGGCAGAAAATAGTGATAATAAAACTGCACGGGTTTGGCAGCAATAATCCAGAACCCGAAACTGACGCTATAGAGTATGAAAATAGACAGGGCATCGCGTCGGCCTTTCCATAATCCGGCATAGGCACACCAGAGCATCGCTGGCAAACCGGCCAGCATGGTGAGAGGGTTTCCTATCAGCACAATGCCGCGTTGCGCTCCGTCAGTGAATTCATAGAGATACCATATAGCGCGTGTGTTCAGGGCCCATTGCTGCCAGCCTGATTGATAGGGGTGCGTTTGTGTGACACTTTCCTGAAGCTGGATCATTATCCTGTGCTGCTCAGGCAGGCCGATCTGTTCAAGCGGACTATCGGGAAGAAACAGGGCGGGGCTGTAGCTCAGGGTATAGACAAGCAAGGGCACTATGCCCAGCCACAGAAAGGCCTCTGCCAGAGTGATCCCCGGTACAGGCGCTCCACGCTGGCTGGTGGCAAACCGCCACCCGGTCGTGCTTGCCCGCCAGATAAGGAATGTAACTCCGGGCAGGGGAACAAGTGGGACCACATTCCACTTCGAGGCCATGGAAAGGCCCAGCGCAACACCGGCAATAGCGAGACGCAGGCGGCCAGTTTCCGGTTGCCGGACAGCAGCTGCGCATTGCCACATGGCAAGGGCAAAGAAAGCGACCATGAAGATATCCAGCATGGCAATGCGGGAATGAACAAAAAGCTGAAACCCGCTGGCCAGAAGGATGCCGCTCGCCAAAGGTGCAAAGCGTGTCCGTGTTCCGAACCAGACCGCGCGCATAAAGGCATAGAGTGCCCCTCCGCCCGCGAGCAGGGAGAGCATCCGCCAGCCGATAGCGTTGTCTCCCAGAACAGCGATGGACAGGGCCATCAGTTCCTTGCCCATCATCGGGTGTTCCTGATTCAGCCATTGCCGCTGTTCCAGCAGGGCGCGTGCAGCAGGAACGTAATGCACCTCATCGAAATAAGGTTCGGACGGGATCATGATGCGGATTGCACAGAGCAGGACAAAACAGACCGCAAGCAGCGCACACCATTTTACGGGATCAGATGCACGTTTGCGCGGATGGCTCATGCACAATCAGTAATTCGAAGAGAAGAAGGGGGCAAGAATTGCTTTGTGTGGCCGGAGCAAATTGTATGCTTGCTGTCCCTTTATCCTGACCGTAAAGCGAGCGCCATGAAGAAGAATACCGGAACGGATCGCTCTATTACCCGTCAATGGCATCCTGCTACTCAGGCTGTGCGTGGGGGGACATGGCGCAGTGAACATGGCGAAACCAGCGAAGCCCTCTTTCTTTCCAGCGGTTATACCTATGACGATGCTGCAACAGTAGCCGCACGCTTTGCCGGTGATGCGCAGGGCATGACCTATTCGCGTCTGCAAAACCCGACTGTTGCCATGCTGGAAGAGCGTATAGCCCTGATGGAAGGGGCGCAGGCCTGCCGGGCGCAGGCGAGCGGTATGGCGGCGATGACAACTGCGCTATTGTGCCAGCTATCGGCCGGAGATCATATTGTGGCGGCCAGGGCGGCTTTTGGCTCGTGCCGGTGGCTGGTGGATAGTCTGTTTCCCCGTTTCGGTATCGAAACAACTATTGTTGACGGGACCGACAATCAGGCATGGGAACAGGCATTGCGTCCGAATACCAGAGTGTTTTTCTTTGAAACGCCTGCAAATCCTACCATGGATATTGTCGACATGGAGTATGTTTGCGGTCTTGCCCGGCACAAGGGCGTGACCAGCGTTGTCGATAACGCTTTTGCGACCAGTGCCTTGCAGCGTCCGCTGGAGTTTGGTGCCGATGTTGTCGCCTATTCTGCCACCAAGCTGATGGATGGGCAGGGCAGGGTTCTGGCCGGTGCTGTGTGCGGAACAGAAGATTTTATCAACGAAACATTGCTGCCTTTTCAACGTAACACTGGCCCTGTTCTTTCTCCGTTCAATGCCTGGGTGGTGTTAAAAGGGCTTGAAACGCTACAGATGCGGGCCGAGCAACAAAGCCGTAATGCGCTTGAACTGGCGCAGTTTATCGAACCCCGTGTCGGGAAAATGCTCCACCCTGGCTTGCCGGGCCATCCGGGTCATGAACTTGCCTGCAAGCAAATGGACATGACCGGCCCTATATTCAGCTTTGTGGTTGATGGGCGCGAACAGGCACACGCAATTCTTGATGCGCTTGAGCTGATAGATATCTCAAACAATATCGGGGATTCGCGCAGTCTGATGTGCCATCCCGCCAGTTCTACCCATGCCAATATGGGGGAAGAAGCGCGTATCGATATGGGGGTAGAGCAGGGGATGCTCCGAATTAATGTGGGGCTTGAGGATATTCGTGATCTCAAATCCGATCTGGATCAGGCATTGCAACGGGCCGGATTATAATATTCCGCCAGATTTTCTTGTCCGGATCTTTGTGATTTTGAAACGATTTGGCTGCTACATTGGTCAAATGTAAAATATTGTAATGAAATAGGCGGGTGATGGAACATGCACTTGGCCAATTCGGGATGTTGCGCTATCGGTTCTGGTATGCAGAGGTTATTTCAACATGCTGCGATAACTCATGGTGTGGCTGTATTCGTTACGGTCAACTTTCTGCCGGAACAATCAAGCCCGGAAAAAAGGCGCTGGTTCTGGGTTTACCATATCCGGATTGAAAACCGTTCTGAAGAGGACCTGCAACTTATCAGCAGGCATTGGCGCATCACCGATGCCAATGGTGATATCAGCCATGTTGATGGTGAAGGCGTGGTTGGCAAACAGCCCTTGCTGCTTCCGGGCGACAGTCATGACTATGTTTCCGGCTGTCCACTCTCTACGCCGTATGGTGCGATGGAAGGGCATTACCGTTTTGAAGACGCTGACGGTAAGCCGCGCGATATTGCCATTCCGTTTTTCCCGCTTTCCACGGGTGTTGTTACTGGTTGAGCATTGTCGCGTGTGGAGATAGAGCAGGCGCATGAAGCGCACGCACCTTCCCCTTAATGCCCTGAGAGTCCTTGATGCTGCAGCCCGTCACCTCAGCTTTACCCGTGCTGCTGATGAACTGGCTGTAACTCCGGCTGCCGTCGGCCAACAAATTCGTGCACTGGAAGAACATCTGGGTGTTGTGCTGTTTCGCCGCACATCCAGGGGGCTGGAGCTGACGGATGAAGCGGTAACCGGTCTGGACGCTCTACGGGAGGGGTTTCTTCGCTTTGAAGAAAGCGTGCAGGCTATGCAGGCCGGACAGGCCAGTGATCGCTATACTTTTACGGTGCCTCGTGAATTTTATGCCCAGTGGCTTGCGCCGCGTCTTGCGCGGTTTCGTGCAGCGCACCCTGATGTGCGCTTCCAGATCATCGCTGATGAAGATGCAGATTTTACCGAGGCCAATCTTGATTTTGCCATTCGCCTTGCCGATGGCCCCGGTGATCATGAAGGATTGCAACTTGCTCCTGCCCAGAGAGTAACTGTTGCCGCGCCTGGCGCTCCGGATAGCTGGATAGCCTGGCCAGGAATATCCGTGCCAGAGGGACAGGACAGTGAAATTCATGCTGGCAATTCGGGGCAGGCGCTCAGTTCAGCACTTGCCGGGCTGGGCAAGGCTATTCTTCCTGTTGCCCTGGTAGAGCAGGCTGTTGCCGAAGGGCGGTTGGGTATCGTCGCCGGACCGGAAAATTCCAATCGCTCTTACTGGCTGATTGCTCCCTTGCCCCAATGGCGGCAGAAGAAGGTAAAGGCGATAGTGAACTTTTTGAGTCAGTCTGCTTCACCTTCACCCTGAGGGTCGCTTGTTCTGAAATAATATATTTTGATGAGTTTGATTCATCGGGATATGGTCAGGCCCGCGCGGAGCAAGAGCGGCGATGATTCCGTATGCGTCAGCAATATCGGGCTTGCGTATAAGCAAGCGTTGCATGAATGATTTGGCGAATAATTATACATGTAACAATATATTCCAATCAAATACTTACATGGCATAACGTAAGGAAACTTACGGATGG
>JBKEEC010000314.1:0-17606 GCA_047975785.1 Sphingomonadaceae bacterium
ATTCTGTCATATGTCCTCCCGCTCTAACGGGTAATGCGGGACATCAAGGCAAATCCCGATGAGTCATGTTCATCAGGATATGGTATTACCTGATACACATTTTCGGACTGTGCCCTGACGCGCTGTTATACCAAACTGCCATGATGCTGACGCATCAGCAGTTTGAAACGCTCAGGCGCCGCGCGGGCTTGACCAATGCGTGATGAGTCATGCTCATCGCACATTGGTATTACTGGCCGGTCACTGGTTAAAAAACTGGAACAGGGACCAGCCACTTGTCAGCGTCAGGATAATGCCGACAAGGATCAACATCGTCTTTGCCGGCAGTCTTTTGGCCATGATTGCCCCGAAAGGCGCGGCGAGAACACCGCCAATGAGCAGGCCCAGCGTAGCCCCTGCGATATCTGCGGCGCCAAGGTGAAAGATAAAAGTGGCAGATATGGTCAGGGTGAGGAGAAATTCCACACTGTTCACCGTGCCCACGACCTTGCGCGGTTCGGCACCCTGAACCAGCAGGTTTGATGTCACCACCGGCCCCCAGCCTCCGCCACCTGCAGCATCCAGAAATCCGCCGACAAGCCCAAGCGGCTCTACCACGGAAGGTTTGCGGATCTTGGGGGGATACAAGACCCCTCTTGCCAGCAGCCAGATACCGACAGCGGCCAGGTAAAGCAGCACAAATGGTTTTACCACTGAGCCATCAATACTGGAAAGCAGATAGGCACCTGTGATGCCACCGATCATTCCGGGAATCAGCAATCTGAAAAACAGCCGGAAATCGACATTTCCGTGAATCAGGTGGTTGATACCGGAGATTGCGGTTGTGAATGTCTCGACAATATGGACCCGCGCCGAAGCCTGCGCCGGTGGCAGGCCGAGCAGGCCAACCAGAAGCGTGTTTGTAATGACCCCGAAAGCCATTCCCAGAGCACCGTCAATTGCCTGTGCGAAAAATCCTACGGCAATAAACGGCAGAAGGTAGCCAAGGTCAAAAGCCCCGAAATCCACCATATCATAATCCTTGATAGCTGTCCGAAGGAGAGTCTGTCTCCATCTGTGACAGGGTCATGTTATCAACACGTCCAAAACCATGGAACAAAGAAAATGTTTTCCGGGATAGGGCGGGATGCACCTTGCCGGTCAGGATCGGATAAAGTCGGGAAAAGAATGGTGCTGCTGGGGAGGATTGAACTCCCGACCTCACCCTTACCAAGGGTGCGCTCTACCACTGAGCTACAGCAGCACGACCGTGCCAGTTACGCACGGACAGGCGGGCGCTATTGTCTTGTGCCCGGTGAATGTCAACCCATGCTTGAGCATTTACGCAAATATCGTCATGAGTGCTGTCATGAGCAAGCAGAGCAATACGCAAACCCGTGAAGAGCGGCTGGCAGAACGATTGCGCGAAAATTTGCGCCGTCGCAAGGCGCAAAGCCGGGAGATGGACGAGGCCAGCCATAAGAAATCAACCGCCAACCCTTCCCAAACGGGGCAGGAATAGCTAACGGCTGCGCTCTTGCAACAGCGCATCAGCAGGAGAGCAATACGGTGCCAACCCTGATCCTCGTCCGTCATGGCCAAAGTCAATGGAATCTTGAAAATCGCTTCACCGGATGGTGGGATGTGGATCTGACTGACAAGGGCGTAGCTGAAGCGCGTGCAGCCGGAGAATTACTGGCGGCCAGAGGCGTGTTGCCCACTATCGCCTTTACCAGCCTGCAAACCCGCGCGATCAAGACCTTGCATCTGGCGCTGGAGGCAGCAGGCCGTTTGTGGATTCCCGAAACCAAGGACTGGCGTTTGAACGAGCGCCACTATGGCGGATTGACCGGGCTGGACAAGCAGGAAACGCGTGATCGGCATGGTGATGATCAGGTGCATATCTGGCGCCGCAGCTTTGATACGCCTCCTCCGCCACTGGAAGCAGGTAGCGCATATGATCTGTCGGCAGATGCCCGTTATGCCGGTATTGCAGTGCCTGCGACAGAAAGCCTCAAGCTGACAATCGAGCGCGTTCTGCCTTATTGGGAGAGCACGATCCGTCCGGTTCTCGCCAGTGGTGAAACGGTGATTATCTCGGCTCACGGGAATAGTCTGCGTGCGCTGGTCAAACATCTTTCGGGGATTTCTGACGATGAGATTACCGGTCTGGAAATTCCGACGGGGCAGCCCATTATTTACCAGTTTGACGGTGCCATGCAGCCGGGTGAGCGACAATATCTGAAGGATATGTAAGAATGGGGCAGGGGTCTGGCAAAAATAGTCCGCAGGTTGCCATTATCATGGGAAGCCAGTCAGACTGGCCGACCATGAAAATGGCCGCCATTGTGCTTGATGAGCTGGGTGTGGCTTATGATGCACGGATTGTCTCTGCCCACCGCACGCCAGACCGCATGTATGACTTTGCCCGTTCAGCTGCTGATGACGGGTTCAGGGTGATTATTGCAGGTGCAGGCGGCGCGGCGCATTTGCCGGGCATGGTCGCTTCTCTAACCCATTTGCCGGTTCTGGGTGTGCCGGTGCAAAGCCGTGCCCTGTCCGGGCAGGACAGTCTGCTCTCCATTGTCCAGATGCCTGCCGGCGTCCCGGTCGGAACACTGGCAATTGGCGAGGCGGGTGCTACCAATGCCGGTATATTGGCGGCATCCATTCTGGCCACACATGATGAGGAACTGGCAGGACGGCTCGTGGCCTTTCGTGCCGCACGCAGCGCAGCGGTTGCCGAAAGGCCGGTTGATTGACCACCATGATCGCACCGGGAGGAACAATCGGGATTCTGGGCGGCGGGCAATTGGGCCGGATGATGGCTATGGCTGCGGCAAGTCTTGGCTATCGTTGCCATATCTATGCTCCGGAACGTGAAAGTGTGGCCGCAGAAGTGAGTGCAGAATTTACCTGCGCCCCATGGACTGACAAAACGGCTCTGGCCGGTTTTGCCTCTGCGTGCGATGTCGTGACCTGGGAGTTCGAGAATGTTCCTGTCGGCCCGCTCGCTGCCATTGAATCGCATCTTTTGCCGCATCCGCGCGCTTTGGAAACCGCGCAGGACCGGCTGAAAGAAAAGCACTTTGTTGAAGGTCTGGGCGGCAGGCCTGCGCCTTTTGCAGCGGTAGAATCCGGGGTGGATCTGCTGTCAGCGGTTGAGAAGATCGGCACTCCGGGCATTCTCAAGACCCGACGGGACGGATATGATGGCAAGGGACAATGGCGGATCGGGTCATTGCGCGATGCGGAGGCCATGCGTTTGCCCCCTGTCCCTACAGTGTATGAAGGGTTTATCCGGTTCGAGGCGGAGTTTTCTGTTATTCTTGTGCGGGGACAGAATGGAGAAATCCGCTATTGGGAGAGCGCGCATAACATCC
This sequence comes from Sphingomonadaceae bacterium, assembly GCA_047975785.1. Taxonomy (GTDB): domain Bacteria; phylum Pseudomonadota; class Alphaproteobacteria; order Sphingomonadales; family Sphingomonadaceae; genus JACXVD01. The sequence continues at coordinate 3,363 of JBKEEC010000314.1, forward strand.
ACAAGGACGGGATACTTGCCACTTCTACCCTGCCGGCAGGCGATATTATCAGCGAGCAGATAAAACCGGCGCGTGAATTGGCCAAAGAGGTGGCTGATGCGCTGGGCTATACGGGCGTGCTGTGTCTGGAGTTTTTCGCGACGAAAGACGGGCCGGTATTCAACGAAATGGCACCGCGTGTCCATAATTCGGGACACTGGACGATAGAAGGCGCCGTTACCAGCCAGTTTGAAAACCATATTCGTGCCATTTGCGGTTTGCCCCTGGGAGATACGGACAGCGTAGGTCAGCCCGTAGTGATGACCAATCTGATCGGAAAGGAAGCCCTGAACGTCCAGTCCCTGCTGGCAGAGCGGAACACACACCTGCACCTGTATGGCAAGAGCGAGGCGAGGCCGGGCCGGAAAATGGGCCATGTGACCAGGGTGGGCTGATATGGCAGAGGATAACGGATCAGAGCTGTTTGCAATCTATGCCAGAGCACAGAATGGCACGATTGGCGGTGAGGGCGCCATGCCCTGGCACATTCCGGCGGATCTCAGGCATTTCAAGGCCCTGACTATGGGAAAACCCATGATCATGGGGCGCAAGACGTTTGACAGCTTTCCTTCCGTGCTGCCCGGCAGGCGCCATATTGTCCTGACGCATAGCCAGCACTGGAAAGCCGATGGTGTGGAAGTTGCCCATAGCCCGCAAGAGGCAATGGCAATGGTCGGCAGCGGTGAAGGATCCGTGATCGGCGGGGCGCAAATATTTAGCCTGTTCATGCCGTTCTGTAGCAGGGTGGAGCTGACCGAGATCCACACTGATTTTGCAGGTGATACGCATATGTCTGATCTTCCTGCCGCTGACTGGCGCGAGGTAAAGCGCGAGGATCATCCGGCACAGCAGGGATGTCCGGCCTTTTCCTTCGTTACGCTGGAGCGGCGTAGATGAGGTGGCTTGACCACAGAGATCCTTTGCCTGATTCCCTGCGGGGAGCGATTATTGCTCTGGGCAATTTTGATGGATTTCATGTGGGCCATCAGGCGGTTGTCGGGGAGGCGATATCATGGGCGCGGGGCGAGGGGCGTCCGGCCATCGTGGCTACATTTGATCCGCATCCGGTGCGATTTTTCAAGCCCGATCTTCCGCCCTTCCGGCTGACAACGCTGGAACAGCGGCAGGAACTTTATCTGGCTGCAGGTGCAACCGCGATGCTGGTGTTCCATTTTGATTCCAGTCTTTCCGGCACCACCGCAGAAGAATTTGTCCGTACCCTGCTACATGAGCAATTGGGTGTTGCCGGTGTGGTGACAGGTGAGGACTTCACTTTCGGCAAGGGGCGCAAGGGTAACAGGACGCGATTGGCTGAACTGGGAGAGCAATCCGGCATCAGGACGCGTGCGGTGGCGCCGGTTATGGCAGACGGGCAGATTGTTTCATCCAGCCTTGTGCGTGATGCCCTCCAGACAGGCAGGCCAGAGGTAGCGACATCCTTGCTGACGCGCCCTTTTGCCATTCGCGGAATTGTGGAGCATGGCGACAAGCGGGGCCGGGAAATCGGATTCCCGACCGCGAACCTTACGATTGAAAGCTATTTACGCCCGCATTTTGGAATCTATGCCGTGACGGGGCGGGTTCTTTCTACCGGGCAGGAATTGCCTGGTGTTGCCAATATCGGCATCCGGCCCCAGTTTTCTCCTCCCAAAGAATTGCTGGAGCCGCATTTTTTCGACTTTTCCGGTGATCTTTATGGTCAGGAGATAGAAGTCGCTTTTCACCATTTTTTGCGCGATGAGGCGCGGTTTGACAGCCTCGAAGCCCTCACGACCCAGATAGAGCGGGATGCTGCACAGGCTCGCAAATTGCTTCAAGGGTGAAACGCACCCTTTTATCACCTGCAAATATGCCGTAAGCGCCGCCAGCCATGACACAATCTGAAGCCCCCAAACCCGATTATAAAGATACAGTCTTCCTGCCGAAGACCGATTTTCCGATGAAGGCCGGCCTGCCGCAAAAGGAGCCGGGTATTCTGGAGCGTTGGGAAGAAGGGGGGCTTTATCGCCAGTTGCGCGATGCGCGTGCAGGGCGCGAGAAGTTCATCCTGCATGATGGCCCGCCCTATGCCAATGGCGATATGCATATCGGCCACGCGCTCAACCATATTCTGAAAGATATGGTCGTGCGGACGCAGAGCCTGATGGGCAAGGATGCGCCCTATGTTCCCGGCTGGGATTGCCACGGCCTGCCGATTGAATGGAAGGTTGAGGAACAATACCGCAAGAAAAAGCTGAACAAGGATGAGGTTCCCCCGCGTGAATTTCGTGCTGAATGCCGGGCCTATGCCCAGCACTGGGTGGATGTGCAGCGCGAGCAGCTCAAACGTCTGGGCGTGAACGGGGACTGGGATAATCCCTATCTCACCATGCAGTTTGACAGTGAGGCGACAATTGTTTCCGAACTGCTGAAATTTGCCGAATCCGGCCAGCTTTATCGCGGGGCCAAGCCGGTAATGTGGTCGCCGGTGGAAAAGACAGCATTGGCAGAAGCCGAGGTGGAATATGAAGATATCACCTCGACCCAGATTGATGTCGCGTTTGAAATTGTGGAATCACAAATTCCCGAACTGGTTGGCGCACATGCGGTTATCTGGACGACAACACCGTGGACGATCCCGGTCAATCAGGCGCTCGCCTACGGACCGGATGTAGAATATTCGATACTCAACCTGATTGCCCGTCCGTCATCCATTGGCGGCTATTTTGTTGTTGCGAGTGATCTGGTGGAAAGTTTCCTCGCCAGAATCCGCAAAGACCCCACTTTATTTGACAGTGATGATAGCGAGATTGATGCCTCGGTATTGCGCACTGTCAAAGGCTCTGACCTTGCCGGCACCGTGGCGCATCACCCGATGTATCATCTCGGCGGTTTCTTTGCCAATCCGCGGCCCTTCCTGCCGGGTGATTTCGTCACCACAGATAGCGGCACCGGGCTGGTCCATATGGCGCCTGACCATGGCGAGGACGATTTCGATCTGTGCAAGGCGCATGGTATCAACCCGGTTTTTGCCGTGGAAGCGGGTGGCAAATATCGCGAAGACTGGGCATGGCTGGGCGGGCAGGGCAGTGTCATCAACCCCAAATTTAACGGGCCGGATGGAGCTATTTGCTCCGATCTGCGCGAAGCTGGCGGCCTGCTTGCAGCCAGCGCGGATTACAAGCACTCCTATCCGCATAGCTGGAGATCCAAAGCCAAGGTGATCTATCGCTGCACCCCGCAATGGTTCGTGCCGATGGACAAGGTAATTGACCGTGATACGCCCCGCTGTGCTGATGAAGCGCAGATCCGTGCAAGTCAGGGTGATGGAGAGACGCTACGTTCCGTTGCCATGCGTGCGATTGACCAGACACGCTTTGTCCCGGCCAAGGGCCGTAATCGTATCGGTTCCATGGTTGAAGGACGGCCAGACTGGGTGCTCTCGCGCCAGCGCGCATGGGGTGTGCCGATCACGCTGTTCGTGAACCGCAAAAGCGGTGATTATCTGGTTGACCCAGGCGTAAACGCGCGGATCATTGCTGCTATTCGCGAAGAAGGCGTTGACGGGTGGAGCGATGAAAACGCGCAAACCCTGTTGGGAACAGACTATAACGCTGACGATTATGAGCGCGTGACCGACATTCTCGATGTCTGGTTTGACAGCGGATCGACCCATGCTTTCGTATTGGAAAGCGGGCGCTGGCCGGATTTGCGCTGGCCGGCTGATCTTTATCTGGAAGGGTCTGACCAGCATCGTGGATGGTTCCAGTCATCCTTGCTGGAAAGCTGCGCCACGCGTGGCCGCGCGCCTTATAATGCGGTTTTGACTCATGGTTTCACCATGGATGCCAAGGGCCTGAAAATGTCCAAAAGCCTTGGCAATACTGTCAGCCCGCTCAAGGTGATGGAGCAATATGGTGCGGATATTATCCGGCTTTGGGCGCTTTCGGTCGATTATACCGAAGATCACCGGATCGGGGATGAAATCCTTAAAGGTGTGGCAGACAGCTATCGGAAATTGCGTAACACATTCCGCTATATGCTGGGTGCCTTGCATGATTTTGATGAGGCAGAGCGTCTTCCGGTTGAGCAGATGCCAGAACTGGAGCGTTACATGCTCGCCGAGCTGGGACGGCTTGACCGGACATTGAAACAGGCCGCCGATGATTTCGATTTCAATAGCTGGACGCGCGCACTCAGCGATTTTGCGAATGAGGATTTGTCCGCCTTTTTCTTCGATATTCGCAAGGATTGCCTCTATTGCGATGCGCCCGGCAGTATCAAGCGCCGCGCTTACCGCACAGTGCTGGATATCCTGTTCCATGCTATGGTGCGCTACGCGTCGCCAGTGCTGGTGTTTACGGCTGAAGAAGTATGGAGCAGCCGCTTCCCCGAACAGGACAGCGTGCATTTGCTCGAATGGCCGGAATTTCCAATGGCAGAAATGGAAATGGATCGCTGGCAGAAACTGCGTGAATTGCGCGAACAGGTGACCGAAGCGATCGAGCCTTTGCGCCGGGAAAAAACTATCCGTTCAGGGCTTGAGGCCAATGTGAGCGTTCCGGCTCATGCTGTCCCTGACGGGTTTGACGATGATGATCTGGCAGAGCTGTTCATCACTGCGTCAGTTACGCGCGGGCAGGAGGACGCAGTGATTGTTCATCGCACTACGGATCATAAATGCGGGCGTTGCTGGCGCCTGTTGCCTGATGTGGCGGAAGACGGTGCCTTGTGTGGCCGCTGTGAATCTGTGCTGGCCGAAGCAGGGCAATCATGAACAGGGTTTGGTCGCGACGAATCATTGGTTTCGTTCTTGCTCTGACCATTTTTGGTATTGACCAGTGGTTCAAGAATTACGTGACCCATGTGCTCCATTTGCGGGAACGCGGCGTGATTGAAATTCTGCCCTTCTTTGATTTGCGCTGGACCCAGAACTTTGGTGTATCCATGGGAATGTTCACGGCCGATACCATGGAAATGCGATGGATTCTGGTGGGGTTGACTGGGCTGATTGCCTTTGGTGTTACCATCTGGATGGTGCGGGAAAAAGCGCTGGGCGATATTATTGCGCTTGCCCTGATCCTTGGCGGTGCGCTGGGCAATATCAAGGACAGGTATGATCTGGGCTATGTGGTTGATTATGCCGATTTGCATTTCGGAAGCTTTCGGCCTTTTCTGATTTTTAATATAGCCGATGCAGCAATTACAATCGGCGTCGTTCTTCTTCTTGTCCGTTCCTTTTTCATGCGCGATAAGAAGGCTGTAAACCCACAGGAGCAGGCGGAGTCCGCCGCGGAGATTTGACAGATGCGTAAAGCTACCCACTTCACCCTTTTGATTGCAGGCAGCGCCATGGTTGCGGCTTGTGGCGGCGGTAACGGGTTGTTTAACCGCGACAGGCCGGATGAATTTGCTGTCCAGCGGCAGGCGCCTCTGGTTGTTCCGCCTGACTTCAGCCTCACTCCGCCATCTCCGGGCGCTCCCCGTCCGGCAGAAGGCTCGGTTTCGGAACAAACCCTGATTGTCCTGTTTGGCGGGCCTTCGCAGCGCAGCATTGTGGAAACCAGCGTGGTCGGTCAGGCCGGACGGGCCGATCCGGGCATCCGCACATCTATAGGTGATCCGCAGACCAATACGGTGGACAAGGGACGCGTTACCCAGGATATTATCGCTGCCCCCGAAGGAGATGGCGCCGAAGCACAGGCCTCCATTCCCGACGCTTAATTTACGTGCAAGGCCAGTCAATCACCTTGGCTGGCCGGTTCCTTTTCCGGTGTAACCCAGAGCTTGTCGATCTTGCGTCCGTCCATGTCTATCACCTCGAACCGCCAGCCCTGATCAGTAAAATGATCGCCTTCCTGCGGCAGGTTTTTGAGCACGGCAAGCACATAGCCTGCAACCGTCGCAAATTCGCGATCTTCGCGATATGTGATATCCAGCCTGTCTGCCAGATCGTCCGCCGACATGGCTCCGGATACTATCAGTGATCCATCGGCCCGTTCTATCAGGCTTGGCCCGTCCCCTTGATCCTGATCGGATACAAATTGCCCCACCAGTGCGGTCAGCAGGTCTACCGGGGTCACGATTCCGTCAAGATGGCCATATTCATCATGCACCATAGCCATGGCGACTTCTGCCTGCTGGAGTGTGCGCAGCGCGTCCATGGCATCAAGCTGGTCGGGCACGACTTCAGCCTTCTTCATCAGCTTTTCAAGATTGATCCGTTTACCTGCAACCATGAAAGCGAGCAATTCGCGCACCTTGGCTACACCTAGCACCTTGTCCGGGGAGCCATCAGCAACCGGCAAAAGGGAATGGGGGCTATCCTCAATTGTCTGGCGCATTTCTGCTTCGCTGGCATGAATGTCGAGCCAGTCAATTTCTGTTCGCGGTGTCATCACTTCGCGCACAGGACGTTCTGCCAGGCGGACAACACCAGCCAGAATTGGGGCCTGATCTTTCTCCAGCACCCCTGAGCGGGTGGCCTCGGCAAAAATCATCTGGAGTTCTTCTGCTGTCACACTGGCCTGACCTGCGGGCCGAACACCCAGCATACGGATAATCAGCCCCGAAGACGCATCCAGCAACCAGACCAGCGGAGCGGCAATGCGGGATAGCATTTTCATTGGCCGTGCCATGACAAGCGCGATTGGTTCTGCAGCGCGCAAGGCGAGCTGTTTGGGCACAAGCTCACCAATCACAAGACTTAGATAGGTAGTCATGGCAATGACGATGCCAAAGCCGGCTTCATCGGCGAATTTTTCCGGTAATCCGAGAACGGCCAGCCTCTCCCCGACAGGCCCGCCAAGGCTGGAACCGGAATAGGCACCCGCGATAATCCCGACCAGCGTAATGCCGATTTGCACCGTTGACAGGAATTTTCCCGGATCAGCCGCCAGATCAAGTGCGGCCTGTGCCGCATTGCTTCCATCTTTTGCTGCGGCTTTCAGCTTGGCGGGACGGGCTGAAACAATTGCCAGCTCTGACATGGCAAACACCGCGTTGATGAGGATCAACACGATGATAATGATGAGGTCTGTCCACGGGAATGGGGTCACAATGGAATATCCGCTAGCATATAATTCCACGATTTATAGTGCTCACGAAAGGAATTATCGTAAAATTTTACTAAATGCGGTTTCAAATTGGCTTGGGTAATATATTGTAGCGCCGGGATCTGGCGGTGGGCTGGCTGCCCAACCATAAAGGAGACGACCCATGAAAAAGTCACGTGCGATTATTTCCGGATTCGCGGCCCTGTCATTACTCAGCGTTACTGCCTGTGTGACAGACCCCAATACCGGAGACAAGAAAGTTTCGCGTACGGCCATTGGCGGGCTGGGCGGCGCAGGTGTCGGTTCGATTCTTGGCGGCCTGATTGGCGGCAAGACAGGACGTATCATCGGTGCCGTTGGCGGCGGTGCGATTGGCGGTGTTGTCGGATATAATATGGACAAGCAGATCAGGGAGCTGAAAGACGCGACCGAAGGATCAGGCGTTGATGTTTCGCCAACCGATGACGGGTCAGCAATCCTTGTGAATCTGCCAGACGGGGTGACTTTTGCTACCAATAGCTACACGATCAACCCTGCCTTCCAGACTACTCTGAATGACGTCGCCAGCAGTTTGATGCAATATCCCAACAGCCTGGTGGATGTGCGCGGCTTTACCGATTCGACCGGGTCAGAAGCCTATAACCAGACCTTGTCAGAACGCCGGGCAGAGGCTGTGAAGAATTACCTTGTGTCGCGCGGTGTTGCCTCGGCGCGCATCCGTTCCCAGGGATTTGGTGAAATGAATCCGGTGGCGGATAATTCAACCGAGGCCGGACGCGCCATGAATCGCCGTGTCGAAATCATGATTGTCCCTGTGACGAATGAGGAAATCGAAAACGCGAAGAGCTCCGGTTAATTTCGGGAATCTGGCTGATTTGGCAGGGTCGGCAATGTGCCGGCCCTGTTTTGTTTGTAACGGTTTTTATTTGCAGGGTTTTTGACAGGCCGGACGTTCAATTCGCCGGCTTATCCTGATCGGCCAGTCGCTGCAGGGCGGCGTCATGGATAAAGGGCGAGCTGACCATTAGCCCGAAAGCGCGCGGATCGCGCTTGTTGAAGTTCAGGGCCTTGCCCTGGGCGTCGCTGATCATGGCGCCGGCTTCGCGTGCTATCAATGTTGCGGCAGCTATGTCCCATTCATATCCCCACCGCCAGGTCGCAACGAGATCTGCCTCATCGGCAGCGACCATGGCGATACGCAAGGCGATACCATTTGGTTTCTCGACACATTGCAGATCGGAATCGCGGCTGGATAAAACTTCTGCCGGAACACGTGCGCCGGCCAGGTTTTTCCTGCGTGAAGCACTGATTCGCTGTTCATTACGCCATGCGCCCTGTCCGGCAATGGCGCACCAGTTTTCTTTTCTGGCAGGTGCGCACAACATTCCGATAAGAGGCCGGTGCCCGCTGACAAGGGCCACGGATACAGCCCAGCCCGACCGTCCCCGGACGTAATCTCTGGTTCCGTCGATCGGGTCAACCAGCCAGCATAAGTGCTTGTCGATTCGCTCAGGATTATCTTGCGTTTCTTCTGACAGCCAGCCAGCGGCCGGAAGCAGGGTGTGCAATTCGCGCTTCAGAAACGCATCCACTTCCAGATCTGCCGCGCATATCGGATTTCCGGGCGATTTCTCCCATGTATCCACGCTATGGCCGTCTCCCGGCCATTTACGAAGGGCCATATCGCCCGCTTCGCGGACAATCTGTTCAAGGCGGTAACGGTCAATCACAGGTAAATTCTATCCGAAAAATCCCGAAAAATCCGGTGTAATCCCTGCTAGCACTTTTCAAGCATGTGAATCCGTGCTTAGTCGCGCAGCGTGTTGTCACTCCCTAGATCGGAAAGCGGAAACCGCAAATGAATCTTCACGAATATCAGGCCAAGGAACTTCTCGCAAAATACGGTATCAACATTCCCGCAGGTCATGCGGCGTTGACGGTTGAAGAAGCGGTGGATGCTGCAAAACAGCTTCCTGGTCCGCTCTATGTGGTAAAAGCCCAGATTCATGCAGGCGGACGCGGTAAAGGCAAGTTCAAGGAGCTTGGGCCTGATGCCAAAGGCGGGGTGAGGCTGGCAAAGTCTCTGGACGAAGTGAAAGAAAATGCCACGGAAATGCTTGGCAATACGCTGGTCACTGTCCAGACGGGCGAGGCCGGCAAGCAGGTCAACCGCCTTTATGTGACCGATGGTGTCGATATCGCGAAGGAATATTACCTGTCCATGCTGGTGGACCGTGCGACCGGACGGGTCGCCATGATCGTATCCACAGAAGGCGGGATGGATATTGAAGAAGTCGCCCATTCCACGCCGGAAAAAATCGCCACCATCACTATTGATGAGGCACAAGGCTTTATGCCGCATCATGGTCGTGCTGTGGCTTTTGCCCTGAAGCTCAAGGGTGATTTGAACAAGCAGGCCCAGATACTTGCCAAACAGCTTTATACGGCATTTATGGATCTCGATTGCGAGATGCTGGAAATTAACCCGCTGGTGGAAACAGAGCAGGGTAAATTGCTGGTGCTTGACACCAAGATGAGCATTGATGGCAATGCGCTTTACCGGCACTCTGATGTCGAAGCCATGCGCGATGTAACCGAGGAAGATCCCGCCGAGGTTGAAGCGAGCGAATATGATCTCGCCTATATCAAGCTGGATGGCAATATTGGCTGTATGGTCAATGGTGCGGGCCTTGCCATGGCGACAATGGACATTATCAAGCTGAACGGCGCGTTTCCTGCCAACTTCCTTGATGTAGGCGGCGGGGCCACGACCGAGAAAGTGACGGCAGCATTCAAGATCATCCTGAAAGATCCTGCGGTCGAAGGTATTCTGGTCAATATCTTTGGCGGGATCATGAAATGCGATGTGATTGCCAATGGCATCGTTCAGGCAGCGAAAGATGTGAACCTGTCGGTTCCGCTGGTTGTCCGGCTGGAAGGCACCAATGTCGAACAGGGCAAGGAAATCCTGAACAATTCCGGTCTGCCCATTGTCAGTGCGGATGACCTTGGCGATGCGGCGAAAAAGATCGTAGCGGAGGTCAAACAGGCGGCCTGAGCGTAAATTCTGGCCAGCGCCGCTGTGTTGTGCTGGCCATTTTTATATCACGCCCTTGCCGGCTGGCAGCTTTTATCGCCGGTGTGATGGCGCAAGTGTCGCCAGTAATGAAATCAGGGCCTATAGCGTCTGCCTGATGACGAGCTGATTGATTTGACGTTTACGCAAACGTAATATATGGGCGGCGACAGATTTTGGACGGAGGAAGTAATCGATGAAAATCCTTGTCCCGGTGAAGCGGGTGATAGATTACAATGTGAAGCCACGGGTAAAGGCGGATGGGTCGGGTGTTGATCTTGCGAATGTCAAGATGAGCATGAACCCGTTTGACGAAATCGCGGTAGAAGAAGCAATCCGCCTGAAGGAAGCCGGCAAGGCTGAAGAGATTATTGCCGTGTCCATTGGCCCGGCCAAGGCGCAGGAAACTTTGCGCACGGCACTGGCCATGGGGGCGGACCGCGCCATTCTGGTGCAGTCTGATGACGAGGTAGAGCCGCTGGCGGTAGCCAAGATCCTCAAGGCAATTGCCGAAGCAGAACAGCCCGGACTGATTGTTCTGGGCAAGCAGGCGATTGACGATGACAGCAACCAGACAGGCCAGATGCTGGCCGCGCTGATGGATCGTCCGCAGGGCACCTTTGCCAGCAAGGTCGAGAGTGACGGAGATAGCGTGCTTGTCACCCGTGAGGTTGATGGCGGTCTGGAAACTGTGAAACTGGCCATGCCGGCGATCGTCACGACGGATCTGAGACTTAACGAACCGCGCTATGCCTCACTGCCCAATATCATGAAGGCCAAGAAAAAGCCTCTCGATGAGAAAACACCGGCAGATTACGGCGTGGACACCACTCCGCGCCTGACGACGACCAATGTATCCGAGCCGCCTGTGCGTCAGGCAGGGGTCAAGGTTGCTGATGTGGACGAGCTGGTCGCGAAGCTGAAAGAACTGGGAGTAGCCTGAGATGAAAACGCTCGTTCTTGTCGAACACGACAATACCGAAATGAAAGATGCTACCCTGTCGGCTGTTACCGCCGCATCAAAGCTGGGTGAGGTCATGCTGCTGGTTGCAGGGCAGGGCTGTCAGGCGGTTGCGGATCAGGCTGCGAAAGTTGAGGGCGTTGCTGCTGTTCATCTGGCCGATGATGCCGCCTATGCGCATCAACTTCCGGAAAATGTTGCGCCCCTGGTCGTGCAACTGATGGAAAGCCACGATGCTTTTCTCGCTCCGGCAACGACCACGGGCAAGAATATTGCGCCGCGTGTTGCTGCCCTGCTCGATGTGATGCAGATTTCGGATATTCTGTCGGTTGAAAGTGCCAGCAGCTTTACGCGTCCGATCTATGCCGGCAACGCTATTGCCACGGTAGAGACATCTGACCCCAAACTGGTGATTACAGTGCGTGGCACTGCCTTTGACAAGGCCAGTGTGGGCGGCGGTTCCGCCTCTGTCAACGCAGTGGGCGGACCGGGCGATTCGGGCCTGTCCAGCTTTGTCAGTGCTGAACTGGCCAAGAGCGAACGGCCAGAACTCACCAGCGCGAAAATCATCGTATCGGGTGGCCGGGCGCTGAAGGATGCGGATACGTTTGAAGCGACCATCATGCCACTGGCGGACAAGCTGGGTGCCGGTGTGGGTGCGAGCCGTGCAGCGGTGGATGCGGGCTATGTGCCCAATGATTATCAGGTCGGGCAGACCGGCAAGATCGTGGCGCCGGAAGTCTATATCGCCATCGGTATTTCCGGTGCGATCCAGCACCTTGCCGGGATGAAAGACAGCAAGACCATTATTGCTATCAACAAGGATGAAGATGCCCCCATCTTCCAGGTGGCTGATATTGGTCTGGTGGCTGATCTGTTCAACGCTGTGCCGGAACTGACCGGCAAGCTCTGATTTACACTACGATATGGATTTCAGGCTCCGCCCGCTTCGTGCAGGCGGGGCCTTTTTATATGATGGGTCTGATCACGAAATCGGCTGAACAATGGGTTTGCTATAAAACTCGATTACCGGCTCCACCGATATTGTCATGTCAGGCTCAATAGTGGGTTGGGCTGCGCTGGTTTCAATCTGAGACGCTTGTGCAGAAGGCAGGACATTTTCCGGCAGAATGGCGGATTCGCCGCAATCATCAGCGGTTATGGTTCTGCCGTGCAGGGCTTCAATCTCCGCCAGACGATAGCAAAGATAGGTTTCCCGCATGGTTTCATATGGGTAATCCGCGTCGCGAATGGCCTCAACCCGGTCATCCATAGCGATGCGTTCATCAAGCGATCGCACGGTATAGGAGGAGACAACATAGCCCGGATGGCGGAAGATAGACCCGACCGAGGTTGAGCCGATCAGTCCGCCCAGAGTAATGGAATCAATACCGCTTCCAATCAGATCACGCAGGCTGGTGGCTCCGATCAGTGGCACCATCAGGAAAGCACCTGGCTCTACTCCATAATAGCCCAGTGTATTGGCAAAGCCGTTATTGCGATAGGGCAGGTTAAACGGCTCTTTCTTTGCAACATCAAACAGGCCCGCAACACCGGCCGTGGTGTTGATCATGAAACGGCCCATAGTCTCGGCTGCCTTGCCGGGCTTTCCCTGCAGCAGAAAATTGAGAAACACCACTGGCTCGCGAAGATTGGAAAAGAAGTTGCTGAGTCCTTTGCGGATCGGGCCAGGCAATTTCTCCTGATACCCCTTGGCGACCGGGCCGATAATGGCCTCATCAACCTTTTGCGTAATGGCATAGGTCTTCTCATTCAGCTGGATGAGCGGATCTCCCGGCGGGGCAGATGTTCGCCCGGTCACCGTAATGACATATGGCTCATCCTCAGGCAGCAATTCGCTATCGGCCGGTTCGTCTCCTGTGGTATCGATCGGGCCGATAATGGTCCCTTCGGTTACTTCCGGGGCAGCCCATGGGTCATTGCCGGAGCCAGAAGATGGCAATGCTGGTTCAATTTCGGGAGATTGCGTAACAGCGTCGCCAGTGGCGGCAACAGCCGATACATCCGGCATGATTGAGGGTGCCACTTCCAGCACATGCGCCGCCCTGTAGGGGGCGTAAGCGATAATGGCGGTTTCGGGAATGGGTGCGTGATTTGGCGATGCTGCAAATATAGCTGCAGCGAGAATTGGCAATGTCATGTAATCTCCGCGCATCGGGCCGTGCGCGAAGCAGCGATCCCATTCGTGACGCCCCTGTTTAAAATGAGCCTGTAAGGCTGAAACCTGTTTGTCAAGCATTCAACCGGGGCAATGGCACTAAAGTAATTTCACAAAAAAGTTGATAGACTTTATCGGTTCGGAAAATGCGGTAAAGCAACAAACTACAGCATTGCACATGATTCATCATTAAAGCGCAATGCTGTAGTCCAGGGCTTGTGGGGTTTCAGTCCAGACGGTCTGCAAATGGCAGTTTTTCATGCTTCCGGTGCTTGCCAATATTAAATACGCTGCGCCCCGGTTCATAAAAATCTACCATTCTCGCCATGTTACCCCATTCTATGTCGCATGATCTTGTCTTTACAGATTCCAGCCAGATTGGCTGTTCCGTCCGGTTAAAGGTGATTCATCGCAATGCCGGAATGACCGAAGAGGGGTGGGAAGGGACATTGTCCTCCCGCGCCGCTGGGTCGTTGAGCGAACTCTCGCGTGGCTGAACCGCAACCGACGCCTCGCAAAGGACTTCGAACAGACCATCGCCTCGGCAACCGCATGGCTGTTCATCGCTTCAGTCCAGCTTTTCGCCCGCCGCATCGCAAAAATATGAAATCACAGCAGATAATTTTGAATCAGACTCTTAGAATGAAACCGGCGTAAGTTGGCAAGGTGATTGGGAGCACTTATTGCGAATTCATCTACTGCGAGACCGGGAGCATCTGCAGGGTCGCCGTCATTCCTATGCCAATCTCAATATTCGCTGCGATAGTCGGAGGTCAGGCCCATCTGATCGGCCAGCTCGTCGAGCTCCTCGATTGTTGTTTTTAGCAGCAGTCTCATGCGGTCCGTATCATTCCAATAAGCACTGCCGTGCTTGCCGCCGTGGAACAGGTTGTTGCGCACTGTTTGCGCGAGGCGAACGATACGTTCGAGATCGCTCGCGCCGGGATTGAAGCCG
>JBKEEC010000020.1:0-2554 GCA_047975785.1 Sphingomonadaceae bacterium
GGATCCGTGTCGATAATAGCCTGCATCTTATTCTTTTCTGCCCGGCGGGTCACGCGTCAACCAGCCCTTGCCACAACAGCCTCGGTCGGATGCCCCGCCTTTTTCCAACCCGAGAACCCTCCTGCGACGTGGCAGACAGGCTCAAGCCCCATCTCTTGCGCGGCCAGCGTCGCCAGGGCCGAGCGCCACCCGCTGCCACAATAGAAGACGAATCGCTTTTTCTCGGCAAAAACCGGCTTGTGATAGGGGCTATCGGGATCGATCCAGAAATCCAGCAACCCGCGCGGGCAGTGGAAGGCACCGGGAACACGGCCCTCGCGCTCCAGCTCGCGGCGGTCACGCAGGTCAACAAACACCACGTCCTCGCGCCCGTGCAACCCCACCGCATCGGCCAGCGGCAAGGTCTGGATCTGCGCTTCGGCCGCATCAATCAGTTGGCGATATCCCTTTTTCGTGGTCGGCCCTTCCTTCGCCCAGCCACTCATCATGATCGGCAGCCAAGCAGCGAAAGCCGCACTTGTCGAGACAGAAATGCAACAAAACAGAGCCCAAAGACAGGGATTTTGTACCTGCATGCCCGTATTCCAGCAGCAGCGAATCTGCCTATGGGCCAACAAACAACACAATTTTTACGCGATACGCCCGACAACCGGCGCACAGATAAAGCGCCCGCGTCTCTGCAAAAGCATATGAAAACAGCAAATTGTTGATCAATCTTGATTTATATTGATTGCTGAACAAAACTTAACTCACAAAAAAACCTGAAAAACTTGACGAATTAGACATATTTTTATGGAATTAATGCTTAACATCAGCTAGGATGGAAAACGGTAAAGTATAGAATCGCCAACAACTGAAGTTTAGGGGTTCCTATGAAAAAGACATTTGCAGGCGTCGTCGCCGCAGGGATTATTGGACTGTCTCAAGCGGGCAACGCGGCGACCGTGTCCTATTCCGACTCGGTCGCAATGGATTACACCAACTGGGTTGAAACCCTGAGTATTCCGCAGTTCGATGCAAGCCTTGGGACCTTGAACAGCGTCAAGCTGCTTCTGACAGGCTATGTCGAAGGCCTGATCCGGGCCGAGAACACAGCACCCAACAGCTCCACAAGCTTGGAGATGCGTCTGACGGCAAGGATTGCAGCGACGAGTGATGGCGTTGAGCTGGTCCGCACTTTCCCAATGGTCCTGCATACAGAAGCCTTGGCTGCGTCTGACGGCACCTTGGACTTCGGCGGCACAAGTGGCTTTACCTCCGAATGGCTTTATGGAACGGATACGGACAGCGCAACGCTGACCATGGATCTGGCGTCCTATATCGGCGCCGGCACCGTTGATTTCGTCATGTCTGGTCTGGGAATTTCTGACCATAGCGGCGGCGGCAACGTGATTGTTGCCTTCACGCAACTGGCCGCCGCTGATCTGGAAGTGACTTACGACTACTCGCCGATCCCGCTGCCAGCATCGGCACCGTTGCTTCTGGGCGGCATCGCCCTGCTGGGCCGCGCTGCCGCACGTCGCCGCAGCAAGGCCTGATCAAGCACCAGAACCGGGGCGCTCTGCCCCGCAAAGACACAACCCCAGAGACATCCGCTTCGGCGGGTGTTTTTTTGCGCAAGGACCCCCACAGATGCAAATTCTTCGAACACAACAGCCCTTTCCACCCGAATCGAACTGGTAGTTGCAAAACAATTCTATCTTAGAATACAAGATTCTACACGTTATATTATCACCTTTCCTGAAGCTTTGCGGCATGTTTCTTGCGAAACATGCACAGGGCGGAAAAAAACGCCAAGATTGACGTAACGACACGCATGGACATCTGGCCATAACAGTTCAGAAAAGACCTTAAGTTGTAAAATAATACTGGTATACGCGCTAAGTTCTGCTTTACTGAACAGGTGTCGTAAATTGACCAAGACATAATCTTGAAGACAAATTTGGCCCTTGCGGGCAGATGCAAGTGAAGGGGACGCCTATGATTGGCGTGGTTGTCTGGAGCAACAAAAAGAGCAAAAAGGCCGTTATTTGGTGCGAGGACCAGGCTTCTTTGGCATATCTGGGTGGAACAGAGTCTCTTGCGAATCCAGAAATCTGGCCGGAACCCGGCGACTTGCTGGAACTGGAAAGCGAAATGGTCGGCGATTTGCGCTATGCCCGCAAGGTTTCCATGTTGTCAGAACAGGGCTGCGTTCACCTGCCCAAAATGCTGCGTGACAGCAGCTGCACCGTGGATGGCCCAGCTCATCATTTGCGCTTGATCCGTTCTCAGGATGACGACAAACCATTGCCAACGCATGGCCATGAGGCCAATGACGCAGAGGTCGCACCCCGCGCCGCCAGCTCATTCTGAACGGCCAAAATGCTCTTGCTTTGATAGCATTCTGACCTGATCCCATCGGGATATTGTCGGCGGCTCAGATTCCGCGCGACAGGGCGGCAACGCCGGTCCGGGCCATATCGGACAGACCCAGAGGCCGCATCAGTTCCGAAAAAGCATCCAGTTTCGAGGACGTGCCGACCAGTTCGAAGACAAAGCTTTCCAATGTCGA
>JBKEEC010000315.1:0-4329 GCA_047975785.1 Sphingomonadaceae bacterium
ACCAATCGTGCGGAAGTTATCTTCAGGCCGGCCTTCATATTCGGCACAATCGGCAAAGGTCTGGTTACGCAAACGCTCGGCCAGAATGCGATCGCAATCAATATCTGCAATGCACAGCGCCGGAGCATCTGAAAACCGCTCCGATGATGCCAGTTCATCGCCCAGTTCAAAAATCATGCCCTGCCCGTCCCAGGCAAGGTCTGTCGTGCTTTCGCCATGACCGGCAGAACTATAGACATAGGCTGCAATAGCCCGCGCACTTTGCGCGCGTGCCAGCATGGTCCGCTCATCCGCCTTGCCGATTGTAATGTTGGAGGCAGACAGATTGACGAGAATCGTTGCTCCCGCCAAAGCCCCGCGTGTGCTGGGTGGCAAGGGCGACCAGTAATCCTCACATATTTCGACAAACAGACGAAAGCCCGGAATATTATCCGCCGCAAAGATCAGATCACTGCCAAAGGGCACGGCCTCCTGACCGGCGAGGCAGAGAGTGCCCGAAACACCACGTCCATGCGCATACCAGCGTTTTTCATAATATTCGCGGTAATTGGGCAGGTAAGATTTGGGCACCACGCCCAGGATCTTTCCTCCGGCAATAACCACTGCGCAATTAAAGAGCTTGCCATTATGGCGAAGCGGAGCCCCCGCTACCAGCACAGGCGACAGGTCCGCACTGGCGCGCAAAATATCCAGCAGTGCCGTTTCCACCGCATCCAGCAGGCTGCCTTGCAGCACCAGATCATCCAGCGCATAGGATGAAAGGCACAGTTCGGGAAAGATCACCAGATCCGCCTGCGCATCATGTGCCCGGCGTGCTTCCTCCATTATGGCATCGCGATTGAAGGAAATATCTGCCGTGCGCACTTTGGGAGTGGCCGCAACAACGCGGATAAAACCATGTGTATGCAGATCATAAAAACGGTGTGGATTGGCGTTCATGAAGGTGGATGCCCCTTTCGTTGCAGATCTTCTGTAAAGCCTCACTTTCAAACGGGCAAATCTTCAGGCAAACGGGCAAACCTTCGGGTCTTGTGCAATGCCGGAATGACGGGTTACATCATGCGCAATACAAGGCTGTCCCCATTCAACCCTTCAAGTGAAAGGTTTTTACATGGCTGATATCACTTATACTCCACCCCGCGTCTGGACATGGGATACGGATAATGGCGGTGCTTTTTCTGCAGTAAACCGCCCGACAGCAGGTGCACGACAGGAAAGGGAGCTACCGGTCGGCAAGCACCCGTTCCAGCTTTATTCACTTGGCACACCCAATGGCCAGAAAGTGACCATCATGTTCGAGGAATTATTGCAGGCGGGCTATTCGGGCGCAGAATATGACGCATGGATAATCCGCATTTTTGATGGTGACCAGTTCGGCTCCGGCTTTGTTGAGGTAAACCCCAACAGCAAGATCCCCGGACTGGTTGACCGTTCCGGGAAAGAGCCGTTCCGCATCTTTGAAACCGGCGCAATCCTGTTCCACCTTGCAGAAAAGTTTGATTATCTGCTGCCAAAAGACGCCAAAGGCCGCGCCGAAACGATGAGCTGGCTATTCTGGAATATCGGAACAGCACCGTTTCTGGGCGGCGGATTCGGACATTTCTATCACTACGCGCCAGAGAAATACGAATATCCGATCAATCGCTATGCGATGGAAACCAAAAGAATATTCGATGTGGCCAACAACCAGCTTGCAGTCACCCGCTATCTTGCAGGAGATGACTATTCCATTGCCGATATTGCCGCCTATACCTGGCTTGGTAATCTCTATCGTGGGGAAGCCTATGGCGAAGCCAGAACCTTCCTCGGACTGGATGAATATGAGCATGTCGGTCGCTGGGTAACAGAGATTGATCATCGCCCCGCTGTCCTTCGCGGGCGGCTGGTGAATACCAGTCACGGACTGGAAGAGCGCCACGATGCCAGTGACTTTGATACGCTTGATCCCAAACTGCTCAGCAGTGTCAGCACGCATGACTGATGCACTTCATCCGCCACTTAACCCAAATACCATATCCTGATGCGCTTGACTCATCGGGATATGGTCAAGCCCGCGCGACGCCTGAGCGGAGCCAATCCCGTATGCGTCTGCATTAACGGGATTGAGTATAAGGTAAGGGCGCGAATTTTACATGTTCGCCCCTTCCCTTCGGCGAAGAACACGCTATAGGGGCGGCTTCACCAGCCGCAGTGCAGGTTGCTGGGGTGTAGCCAAGCGGTAAGGCACCGGTTTTTGGTACCGGCATGCGCAGGTTCGAATCCTGCCACCCCAGCCAGATATATTCACGACTGGCTGGCTCATTTATCCGTAAAAACCCCTGTATTCATACAAAGCTGATTTACATATCATGCTGCAAAAAGCGGCATGGTAGTAATGAAGAAGTAAATGGTTCAGGAGTATATCTGATGAAGCGCATATTTATCGGCATGTTTGCTGCCAGTATCGCTGCCGTTTCATCGCCAGGTTTGTCCCAAGACATTGTCATGTCGATGAATACAACGGGCAATGATTTGTATGCCCGCTGCACCGCACCGGCAAAAAACAAGACAGGAAATGCTGATTTTTCATTCTGTCAGGGGTATATCTTCGCTGCGTCAGACTATTACGCTACCATGGCCGCGAATACCGGTTCCGATGCCTGTTACAAGACCGGCGCGACAAATGGCCAATTGGTCGACCTCACGATAAAATATCTGCAAGATAATCCGGGCGAACGGCACAGGCCTGCCAATTTTGCAGTCATGGCCGTGATCGGTCAGCTCTTTGGCCCTTGTGCGGTTCCCCAGAGGTAAAAACCTGCAGGTTGCGCCCTACCAGGCAACCCTGCCGGTTACCGGAACACACGCCCCCGTTACTGCCGAGGCATCTGCGCAGAGCAGGAAGGCAATAACTCCGGCCAGTTCTTCCGGTGTTACCCAGCTACCAAAATCCGCATCGGGCATATCCGCCCGGTTTTGCGGTGTATCGATAATGGATGGCATGACGGCATTTACCCGCACACCATGCGGTATTTCCTCTGCCGCGAGCGATTCTGTCAAGCGCATCACACCGGATTTACTGGCCGTATAGGCCCCCATGCCCGCACCCGCTTTCAGCGTTGCCGCGGCCGCAACATTAACAATCGCTCCCTGGCCTGCTTGCCGCAGGCGGGGCAAGGCAGCCTTGCACGCATTAACAGCCGTCTGGACATTCAGGCGATACATTGTTTCCCATGTGGCGGCGGCGCCGTCCTCAAGCGTCTGCCAGACAAACCCTCCGGCAATATTGGCAAGGCCGCGCAGACCGGCATCTGGATCAATCTGCTGAAAAGCTGCGCTCACCGCATCTGCATCGGTCAGATCGACTCCGCCAAGTGAAAACACCTGTCCGCTATCAGGAATGGTCTGCGCAAGGTCCACGGCAATTACCGATGTCCCGTCATCTGCCAGACGCCGAACCAGGGCAGAACCCAGAATCCCCGCGGCACCGGTTACAATAATCATTGCCTCACCCTGCCTCTTGTCATGCGAATGGAAGCCATTTTCCGGCAGGAAACCGGAATATTATCTGCAACAGGTCAGATAAATTCTATTTTATCCACCAGATAGAATCTGTCTCCCGAGGGAACCGTTACCTCGATCTCATCGCCAACCTGTTTGCTGATGAGCGCGCGGCCAAGCGGTGAATTATAGGAAATCCGGCCATTTTTGGCATCCGCTTCCGTCTGGCCGACAATCTGGTACCGCACGGGTTTGTCATTATCATCAAGCAAGGTCACTGTCGCGCCAAAGACAATCTTGTCTCCGCCCAGCGTTGTCGGGTCGATTATCTGCGCACGGCTTACACGATCTTCCAGATCGGCAATTTGCGCCTCGACCTGACCCTGCCGCTCTTTCGCAGCGTGATATTCGGCATTTTCAGACAGATCGCCATGGGCGCGTGCCTCTTCAATGGCATCAACGATTTTCGGACGTTCCTTGCGCAGGGTCTTGAGCTCTGCAGTGAGCTGCTCATACCCTTCGGCAAGCATGGGAACCTTTTCCATTCAAATCCTCATTCAGCTTGATTGCGTGTTCTTGTTGTTCATCTTGCAACGACAATTGATACCCCCCGTTCCAAAGATGAAACGGCTTGAAACAGGCCCACAATGTCAGGGGAAAAGACGCGGGTGTTTCAACTATAATAGTCCTGCAAGGCGCGGACTTCAAGTTGACTCGCACTGGCAGCGACAATTGCCCTGGCCACAGCCGCAGATGCGGCCGCAGTTGTGTAATAGGGCACTTTCATTTCCAGTGCCGAGGCACGGATAGACTGGCTGTCACGCAGGCTCTGCCATCCCTCTGTCGTAT
>JBKEEC010000316.1:0-1908 GCA_047975785.1 Sphingomonadaceae bacterium
GCCAATGGCTTCGGCTGCATCAATGCCTTCGCAAATCGTGAGCGCATGCTCAATGCCGGGCATCTTCTTGATGAAGCGCCCGCCAGTTGCAATGACCAAAGCATCGTTTGTCACCGAACCATCGCTTGTTTCGACGGTCCGCCCACCAGCGGAGAGCCCGGTGACACTTGCCTGCTTGAACGTGATGTCATGGCGCTGAAAGAAACCATCGAGCGAATGGAGTATATCCTTGCGCTGCCGCAGCCCCGTCGGCACCCAGATCAGGCTCGGGAAATATTCAAATTGCGAGCGCGGCGCGATGAGCGTGATCTTCGCCTCAGGCAGCTGTTTTCTAAGAGTTTGCGCAGCCGTCAACGCCGCAAACCCTGCACCGAGGATCGAAATCGCTGGCTTTGACATTCTTTATTTCCTTTCGGAGCGTGTAAATCCTTCGCTACAGTCGGCTTGCGATGCGAAGATGCGGAAGTGGCTTGAAGGACACCCTATCTTTCCCGCCTTGCCTTGAACAGCAACGTACTGCACGCGGCTTAAGGTCCGGTCCCAAAGCCTTTGATATCATGCATATCGCTTGCCCAGTCTGTCGTTTTAGCCAGCCCGGACAATGTTGCATTGACGAATTTAGGTGCCTTGCGAGCCTGCAATGGTTCAAGACCAGCTTGACCCGATCACCGATCAATCTCACCGAACACAATGTCCAGCGAACCGATAATGGCGGAAACGTCAGCAAGCATGTGGCCACGGTTCATGAAATCCATCGCCGACAGATGCGCAAAGCCCGGTGCGCGGATCTTGCAGCGATAGGGCTTGTTGGACCCATCGGATACCAGATAAACACCAAACTCACCCTTGGGCGCCTCTACAGCGGCGTAGACCTCGCCCGCCGGGACATGCACGCCTTCGGTGTAGAGTTTGAAGTGATGGATTAGCGCTTCCATTGAGCGCTTCATCTCCCCCCGCTTGGGCGGCACGACCTTCTTGTTGTCAGCCGACACAGGGCCCTGCCCTTCCGGCGAGCGCAGTTTGTCGCAGCATTGCCGCATGATCTTTACCGATTCACGCATCTCCTGCATGCGGATGAGATAACGATCATAGCAATCGCCGTTCTTGCCAATCGGTATGTCGAATTCCATTTCCGAATAGCACTCATACGGCTGTGCTTTCCTGAGGTCCCAGGCCGCGCCCGAACCGCGAACCATGACGCCCGAAAAGCCCCAATCAAAGCCCTCGTCAAGACTGACAACACCAATGTCAACGTTGCGCTGTTTGAAGATGCGGTTGCCGGTCAAAAGCCCTTCCAGGTCGTCAAGCGTCTTCAAGAACGGACCGCACCAGTCGTAGATGTCATCAATCAGCTCCGGCGGCAGATCCTGGTGCACACCGCCAATGCGGAAATATTTCGCATGCATGCGAGCGCCAGAGGCCCGCTCATAGAAGATCATCAAGCGTTCGCGCTCTTCAAACCCCCAAAGCGGCGGGGTCAATGCGCCCACGTCCATCGCTTGCGTCGTAACGTTGAGCAGATGCGACAGGATGCGGCCAATCTCGGAGAAAAGCACACGAATGAGCTGACCTCGATAGGGCACCTCAAGACCCAGCAGCCTTTCCGCAGCCAGGCAAAACGCATGTTCCTGGTTCATTGGCGCGACATAATCGAGCCGGTCGAAATAACCGATCGCCTGCAGGTAGGTCTTGTGCTCGATCAGCTTCTCCGTACCGCGGTGAAGAAGACCAACGTGCGGATCGACGCGCGTCACCACCTCGCCATCCAATTCCAGAACAAGGCGCAGCACACCGTGAGCCGCCGGATGTTGGGGACCGAAGTTGATGTTGAACTGGCGGATTTCTGCTTCAGCCATGGCTATCAGTCTTTCTTGTTCCCGCCCGTCATCGCGGCGATGAATTCAGGGC
>JBKEEC010000317.1:0-7340 GCA_047975785.1 Sphingomonadaceae bacterium
ACTTCTGCCCGAAACGCCTCTTCCTCTGCTGTAAAGCTGAGGTCCATAAGGCATTACTTCCCGACAAAGACAGGTTTGCGTTTTTCCGCGAAAGCCCGAATGCCTTCCTTGTAGTCATCCGAGGCATAGCAGATCTGGAACAGTTCCTCGCAACGATCCAGATCACGCTTTGATTCATCCTGCGCATAGGTCCACAAAGTGTATTTGATGTCTTCGGCTGTCAGCGGAGCACCGACAGAGATGGTCTTGACCAGCTTGTCAATCCAGGGGCCAAACTCGTCATCAGGCAGAACGCGCCCGACCAGATGCTTGACATAGGCTTCTTCCGAACTGAGGCGCAGGCCACCCAGCAGCATATCCTTGGCTGCACCATATCCCATAATGTCCACCATGCGGCGAAGCGATGAATAGCGATAGCCAATGCCGATATTCATGGCAGGCTGGCCAAAGGATGATTTGGCAGAGCAATAGCGCAGATCACAAACCAGAGCGACAGATACACCGCCGCCGATGCAATAACCATCAATAGCTGCTACCGTAACCTTCTTGGAGCGGTAGATCTTCTGCATCGCGTCCTCGCCCGTTTTGGCGTAGCGTTCCTGCGAGTCCTTGTCTCCGCGTTCCTTTTCGTATTTTCCAACATCAGCCCCGGCGACAAACGCCTTGTCTCCTGCACCGGAGAAGACGACGCAGCGCACTTCATCGTCCTTTTCGAACATTTCCATGGCATCACCCATGCCTTGCCACATATCGAGGCAGATGGCGTTCATCTTTTCAGGCTTGTTGAAGATGATATGGCCAACTGCGCCGTCTTTCCTGGTAAGAATATGCTCAGTCACAGATTTTTCCTTGATATGGGCAGAACTATGGGGATGCGTCAGGCAACGCAGGGTGAGATGTCAGAGTATTCAGTTACGTAATAGATGACCTGGCAGGTCAGGCCATGCCGGCATAGCGGACAGGCTGCGAATATTCCGTCTGATGCGAAGCCAGCCTGGGGCCAACCTCTTCGGAAACAACCTGCCGCAAATGACGCACCAGCTCTTCCTTCTGAGCTTCAATTTTAGCAGTTTTTGCCACAATGCCGAGTGATAATTGTTCCTCGTCGCAGCTGCGCGGCATAAGCACAGCGATGCCGGTCCACCCCGGTGCTACTTCGCCAATAGCCACGCCATGCCTTGAAGATGCTTGCAGGCGATCGGACAGATCGGGCAGTTTTACGCGCTGCTCTTCTGAACTTTCAGAATTCAGGCGGTGCACGAGAAGACGCAAATCCTCGCTGAACATTGTTGTCAGCAGGGCATCGCCCAGCGGAGAATGTAAAAGGTGCCGTTCAGCCCCGCTTTCCAGCTCTTCCGGCATCGGGCCTACTGTATGAATATGCTTGAGGGTGACGCTCACCGTGGATGCGAGCACAACACCGAACCCGGTCTGGCTGTTCAGGCGATCCATCATGGAAAGCAGGTTCCCGTTACGGAACAGGGCCGGATGAACCCATGCACCAAGCAAAGCCACCCGGCTTGTTGGACGAAACAGGCGTGCGCCTCTCTGTTTGACCAGATACCCTCGCCTCACAAGGCTTCCAAGCAATTCGGATGTGCTGGACTGCGGAGCACTCAGTTTTCTGGCCACTTCCATCACTGTTACCGCCTGGCGGTCAGCACTGAACATTTCCAGTATTTCCAGAACGCGGTCGGCAGACTTGATCTTTTTTTCCCGCAAAACAGTTGCCATCGGCCCTCTCCAATTCAAGCTAATCGACATGTTGTTAGGATGTTATAACAAGTTTGCGAGCTTGTGCAAGACACCATTTCGAATATGTGAAAATCTATTCGAAAATGACGCTATTTCGCAGCTTTGCATTGTTTTGTTTCACGGCGGGGTTTTGCTGAATGAGCTGGAAAAGCATAATTCCGGTGCGATCTTCCTGCTTCGAGTCGCTCACTCAAAGAGATATTTGACCGGGGAGGGCGAGGGGGAGCCCACTCGCGGCGTTAGATTTTACCCGGATGATGGAAGGGCTTTCCGCCGGCAACATCGAGCGCCAGACGATCATGATCGATGCGACATACCCACCGCGAAAACACGGTCCTTCTACGGTGTTTGATAGACAGACGCGGCTGCATCCAGCCCGAATGGCCCGGATAAGAACATGAAATATAATAGAAAAAATGGTGAGCCCTGCTGGAGGCTCACATTCTTTAAATTACAAAAGGTTAGTTTGTCTAACCTGCCCAAATTCACCCACGCAAACCCTTGGCATCCCGGATTTTTTGGCTAACCGAAAGCAGCGTTTCAGGCCACCAGATCGCCAACGAAAAGCCGCGGAGAGGGCGGGCACCCTCTCGCGCGGCGAATTTCATAGCGGTGGTGCTATTCATTCCTTCTACGGCAAGGCCAATTCTGGCGCAAGACAGTTTACTGCAGGAGGTGCTTTATGAGTGCCTCGCTTGCCCATCAAGGGCTGCCGGAGGGGATTACCCCGCGCAAGCTGTTCGATCTGATCCGGAGCATCGCACCGGGTCTGGACGATGCGAAGAAAATTTCGCGCACCGCACTGCATGTGCTCGAACATTATATTTTTGCCTGCCGACCCGCCGATTTCGAACGGGGCAGGATATGCGGCCTGTGGGAACAACCCGAGACCATCGCAGAGCAGCTTGGAATCTCGACCAGGGTTCTGCACAATGCTGAAGCTGAACTGCGCGAGCACGGGTTCATCGAGCGCACCCATACTCCCCATGCCCGGCGAAAGGGCAAACGACGCGGCGAGCAAATCGTTGCGTTAGCGGGCATCAGCCTGAAGCCACTCATCGAAGGCTATACTCGCTGGCAGGCCCGGCGTGATGCCATTGCAATGCGCGCCTGTGCCATCGCGAATCTTCGGGATGAGATCGGCACGCTTAATCGCCAGATCCGGGAGCTGGGCGACGAGGTATTGATCGAACAGGCGGGACAGATTCTGCCTCGCGGCAGGGTGTCGCGTATATCGCAGATGGACCGTCTGGAGGAGATCAAGGCTAACCTTGAGGCATTGCTGGTGTTAGTCGATTTTCCGTCCGGTGCGCAAAAATCTTCGCACCGGAGCGAAGAAATCAGCGCACCCAATATACTGCAAGAAGACTCTTCCCAAAACCGTAGCACGGCGCGCGATTCCGGGAAGGACCTTGATGTCACTGCCGTCACACCCGCACTGGCGGCAAGGCTTTCCAGTGAGGACTATCGCAACCTACTACCATCAGACCGACCGTCGGGCTGGGGCGATATCGTCGAGGCCTCTGCGGTGGCTTGTCGCTGGCATGGCATATCCGGACTAGCGTGGGGCGATGCTTGCCATCTGCTTGGCAGGGAGAAGGCAGCGGTCTGCGTACTGGTTATTGACCGCAATGCACGGCTACCAAAACTGCATCGCTATCGAGCGCGACATGCACGGGCCTGTTTGACCGGGATGGTGGAGCAGGCAAGTCTCGGTCGCCTGAACCTTACGGGGCTTGTCAGAGCAGCCGAAGGGCACCCTGAAGAAGAACCGCCAGTCATGCCAGAGCCAACATCAACGACTGACAGGTTGGCCATCGGCTCCATCGCGCAAAAGGCATTGCGGCATCTGGCCCTGCCCGCGCCGGGAGAACCATCATGCTGACACATCGTTGGCAGCCACGTGGCCGGTGCTGGATCACTCCAGAACTCGGATTGAACGCCGGGCAATCCGGAACGTCACCCACATCATCTGAACAGGTTGATGGTGAGAAGGAGGATGCACACTCCACGCTACCGGTTAGCGCAACAGGGCTGTCTCGAAACCCGCGGAATTCTACGATTCTAGCGCATAGCTATGGCCCTAGGCGGAACGCAAAAGCTAATCTGGTTTCGATGTGCGCCTATGCACTTTGCCTATTTCCTTCCTACTTCAACGGGTTGAGTCATAGGCACAGTGTCCACCGCTTTTGGCAGGAGGTCCGCTGACATGGCACAGATCAACATCACCCTGGACGACCAAATGGTCGCCCAAATCGACCGCGTCGCTTCCGAAAGGGGGCTGCGTCGTCCCGATTTCCTGCGCTCCTTAATAGCCGAGGCGGTCGAGGCGCATGACGAAGGGCGCCTTGCGTTTCAGGCAGCCGAGGTGCCCAATTTGGATATGAGTGCCAGCACACTCGTGGCACGGGTCGCAGAACTGGCAGATGAACTCGAACGATCCCAGCGGGTCAATCAGCGCCACGAAAAGCGTATCGTTGAAAAATGGAACGGCGGTGAGGAGGCTGCACGTGCGGCCTTCGAGCGACTGCGCGATATTCTACTGGATCAAAACCGCAAGAGCTACCAGCCCTTCCTGCAGAAGCTGACCGAACTGTATGATCGCATCAACGGGCTTCCACCCCAGATCAGCCAGTCGATTGATGCACGATTAAAGGGGCTGTCGGCTCGCCTCGATCAGATCGAGAGCCTTGCCACACGACCGCGAACAGTCCGTCAGATGGTTCTCAATGGCGACAAGCTGCCGATGGCAGCGCTTTTGTCGACCGCATTTTCATTGACCCTGTTGGGTGCGCCGATCTGGTTCATGGTGGCAGGCCTGTTCTCCCCGGCATCGGTCGAGATTTCCGCACGCCTGCTTGATAGCCCGGCCCGGGTCTGTCGTCTGGTCAATCGCCAATTCGAGCGCGACGATTGCGCAGTCCCAAACGCCATACGGCAATCTGGCGTCGCTGCGATTGAGAGAGGAGAATAGCGATGATCTCCCTGGTTTCTCTCAGCTCCGGATCTGCGGCGGCGGCGTATTATTCGGCCGACAATTACTACAGCGCTGAGCAAAGCACCGAAACCAGCGCGTGGGCCGGCAAAGGGGCCGACGAACTTGGGCTAGACGGCCCGGTTGATGCGGAGGTCTTCGCCCGGATTCTGGATGGCAAGCTGCCCGATGGGTCGGAGATCCCTGGCCAGCTCGGTGTCCATCGCCCCGGTCTTGATCTGACTTTCAGCGCGTCAAAATCTGTCTCACTTCTCGCCCTCATCGGCAATGACAAGCGCCTCGTCGAAGCCGTGAAGGACTCGGTGACTTCTACCCTGAAATGGGCGGAAAAGAACGTCATCGAAGCCCGTGTGTGGGATGCGGATCTTGGCCGCCAGGTTCCAGAAAAGACCGGCAATATGGTGGCCGCAACATTCACGCATGACATCAACCGTAATGCCGAACCGCAACTCCATGTTCATGCGGTGATCGCCAATGCGACGCTGGCAAGCGACGGCAAATGGCACGCGGTTCGCAACGACGAGCTTTACCGCGCCCAGCATGTGCTGAGCGCGATCCACAATGCGGATTTGCGCCACCGCATTGAGCAGCTTGGCTACCAGACAGAACCTGCCCGCAACCCGATTGACGGCGCGTTCGAAATCAAGGGCGTCGGCCGCGAGGTGATCGAAGCCTTCTCGACCCGGTCAGCGGAAATCCGCGATGCACTGGCTGTCGGCGATCGTAGCTCGGCACGCGAGCGGGAACTGGCTGCCCTGTCGACCCGGTCGGTGAAGGAGCCGGAACTCACGGCCGAACAAAAGCAAGCCGAATGGCAAGCGACCGCGGAAAAGACCGGGTTCAATCCTGCACCACTGGTCGAGGCGGCACTTGAGCGCGTCGGCAAAGAACCGACCATCCGGGAGCGGGCGATGTCCGGTATTCGCGGCATCGGCGCGCGCGGCATGGCTCTGGTGGCGCAAATGGGCCTGTCCCCCAGGGATGGCGATGCGCTGGTGCCCGAACGTCCGGGCCGGTTGTCGCCAGTAAAGTTCGCCGCAGCGCAGGCGGTGGCATCGGCAGGCCGCGAACTTGGCGAGCGCGAGGCGGCATTCAGCCGCAATGATCTCATTTGCACCGCACTCCAGCATTACGGCCCGGTTCAGGTTGCGGATATCGAGTCCCGGATCGACTTGCTTGCCGATAAAGGCCTGCTGATCGCGGGTGAAAAACTGATGACCAGCGAACAGGCAGTCCGGCTTGAAGCGCGCACCGCCGCGCTGGCGCAGCAGGGTCGCGGCATAGTGCCCGCAATTGCTGACGGGACGGCTCTCCCGGCCCGATTGCAGATGGCAGCGCGCGATCTGGGCCTCCATCGTCTGAACCGGGGGCAAGAGAAGGCCGGGGTCGACATCCTCTCGTCAACGGACCGCGTGCATCTGGTGCAAGGCGGTGCCGGTGTCGGCAAATCGGCCGCATTGGCCCCGGTTGCGTCCATCGCCCGCGCCGAGGGGCGCAATGTGCTGGCGCTTGCCCATGTCGGCAAGATCGCCCGCGCGTTTGGTGAGAAGACGGGGGCACCAGCCTCCACGGTCGATGCCTTCCTCGCCCGCTATGCCCGTGTGCTCGATGGCTCGGCATCGGGCGAATGCATGGCGGAGGCCCGCGAGCAATTGTCGGGTGTGCTCATCATGGTCGATGAAGCCAGCCAGATCGGCACAGAGCGGTTTGCCCGGCTGATCGATCTTTCCAACCGCATGGATGTGGGCCGGATCGTCTTTGCCGGCGACATCAGGCAGCTTCCTGCCATCGAAGCGGGCAAGCCCTTCGAACAGGCACAGGAAAACAGCGTCGCCACCTCGCGCATCTCGGAAAACCTGCGCGCGCAATCGCCGCAGATGAAAAGCCTCGCCGCTGCGCTCGAAAAAGACGGCACCGACGGCGCCTTTGCCGTGCTCGCTCCGCACACGAGAGAAGTCCCCACCGGCCGCGTTGCTGAAACCGCCGCTGGCATCTGGGCCAATATGCAAAAGGACCAGCGCGACCAGGCACTGCTCCTCGCTTCAGGCCGCGCCATGCGCGCTGCGGGCAATGATGCGGCGCAAAGTCAGCTGCTGCTGAAAGGCGAGCTTGGCATGAAAGGCACCGACCTTACCGTGCTCGACCGGGTCAATGCGACAAAGGAAGGCGCGCACCATATCAAATCCTACCGCGAAGGCCGGGTGGTCGAGTTCCGCACCAACCTGAAGTCGCAGGATTTTGCACGCGGGGAGCGTGGCATGGTCAGCGAGATCCGTGACGGCAAGGTCGAACTGGAAATGCCGGACGGCGAGCTCCGCATGTTCGATCCTTCCCGTCTGCCGCGCAATCTGGCCCATGATGCTGTCTCGATTCACGAGCAGAAGCAGATATCCATCCACGAAGGCGAGCGTATCCGCTGGACCGACAAGGATGCAGAGCGCGGCTTGCTCAATGGCGATATCGCCCACGTGACGCGGGTGGAACAGGATACTATCACCGTCACCACCACCTGTGGCGCGACCCACGATCTGAAGTCCGGCGACCGGATTCTGGAGCGGCTTGACCTTGCCTATGCCGTCAACGCCCACAT
>JBKEEC010000318.1:0-9021 GCA_047975785.1 Sphingomonadaceae bacterium
CGCCTTCCCAATTATCGGGAAAACCCTTCGCAATCAGACTATTTCACTGACCCGGACAGCATGGCTACAAGAGCAGGCTCTGAAGCCCGCAAGCATTCGGGCTATGCCGCCATGCGCTCCTCCATGAAGCAGCGTGCGCAATTCGCGGCGCAGGATATTGAGGCGGTGATTGCCCGCAGCGATCTGATCGCAAAGGATCCTCTCTCTTATACCAGCGGGATGACAGTCACCGGGAGTGAGGGACGCTGTGTTCCCTTGCCTCCAGCCCCTGGCACAGCCGGGCGCTATCAGGTCACCTGCAACTCCGGCTATACTGCAGAAGTCGTAACGCAAAGCTGCCCGGTCACGCTTGATACCCGCCTCGAGCTGCAAACCACTTATGCCTATTCCTGTCTTGAAGGCAGCACTGTTGATCCGGCCAGCCCCTATGCCTGCAGCAATTATGCAGATGCAAAATGCACCGTCGTCCAGTCCTTCCAGATCCCCTGCTACCTGCCAGGCTTTGGCTATTCGGCAGCCTGTCAGGGTGAGCTCAGGGTCGATATGCTGAGTTGCAGGGAAACGGTTCCCGGCGTCAAACCTTATAGCACCGAAACGCAAAAAGTGGTGAATACCCGGCGTAATACCAGCCAATGCGCTACGCTTGAAAACACCCCCCAATGTCAGCTCGAAGCCGAAACCTGCAGTGCAAGCGATCCCCTGACCCGGACTATTGACGGTATCCCTGTCACGCAGCCCTGCTGGGCATGGGCGCGCAGCTACAGCTGCAAAAATTTTACAGACAGCGAGGATTGCAGCCAGCTGGAAACTACACCCGGCTGCTCGCTCATTCGCGAAGATTGTCTGGCAGGCGAGCCCTGCAGAACCTGGGAGCGGGTGTATGACTGCCCCTTGCCCGACGTTCCTGTCAGCCAGAACCAGTTTATCTGCGACGGCGATATCTACTGCATTGATGGCTCATGCGAGAGCATTGAACGCACGCCCAATTCCGAGTTTGGAGATGCGCTGGTCGCGCTCAAGGCCATGGACCAGGCCCGCAAGGAATTTGACCCTGCAAGCCTTCGCCTGTTTTCCGGGACACGCAACACCTGCTCATCCAAAGTCTTTGGTGTGCTCAATTGCTGCAAGGGCAGAGGGTTCCCGCTCTTGCCCGGTGTCAATCTGCTGCTTGCACTTGGCTGTTCGCGCGAGGAAGTGCTGCTGCATGAGCGCGATGCCAAGGGTCTTTGCACTTATGTCGGCTCCTATTGCTCAAAGAGCTTTCTTGGCACCTGCCTTACCAAGCGAAAAGCCTATTGCTGTTTTGAATCGAAACTGACCCGCATACTTCAGGAACAGGGGCGACGGCAGCTCGGCAAGGCCTGGAACAAACCCAAGCGCGAGCAGTGTCAGGGCTTTACCATCGCCGAATTCGCCAGGCTCGATCTCAGCCGCATGGATTTCTCGGAAGTCTATGCTGAATTCACAGGCGCTGCGCGCCTTCCTGACGAGCTCGAAGCCGTCACCGATATCCAGCAGAAAATCGAGGACTATTATGCCCGTTCCGGTCAGTAAAAGCCTGCAGATCGGCTCGACGCCATACTGATCCCGGTGATCGCTTATAAAGGCGATCATTTCGTCCACGGGCGGTCGAGCTCCGCCTGAGCGAAATATGCAGAAGCCTTCTTCAATATCTCATTGGCTTGCCGCAACTCCCGGTTCTCGCGCTCCAGTTCCTTGAGCCGCGCCTTGTCATCACTCGTCATACCAGCGCGTTCACCGGCATCGCGCGCTGTCTGGTTGCACCAGACACGCAAACTGTCCGGCGAACAGCCAAGGCGCGGCGCTATCGCCCGATAGGCCGCATTGTCACTGGAATAATCAGCACGGTTATCACGCACCAGACGAACTGCGCGTTCACGAAACTCGGCATTATAGGCCGGCGTATACTTCTTCTCTGTCATACAGTCTTCCTTTGGAGGGTTTTACCCTCCGGGAAAACCGGGGCGGTTCAATCTGCCGCGAGCGCAAAGCGCTGGTCGCAGAGAGGATCCTCCATGTTAACCGCATCAAAGGTCTGCTGTTCAGCCAGGGCATCCGCAATTACGAGCCACTCCGGCGTGATCGGCGTGCAATCTTTGAGGCCTTGCAAACCGGTGATGGCCGCCCACTTGCCGGTCATCTCAAGGCTCAGATATCTCGTGAACTTGACCGCCTCGAATTGCTGCTGGAGCAGATAAAGGAGGTCGAAGCCGAGCGTGATGCTTCAATAAATGAGGATGTTGCCACGCCTTCCTCCTCGGCATCAATGCTGCTGCGTCTCAAGGGAATCGGTCCGGAATTTGCGGCCGTGCTGAGCAGCGAAGCTATGTGCCGCCATTTTGATAACCGACGACAATTAGCCGCCTACGCGGGACTTGCTGCCTCGCCCTGGCGAAGCGGGCAGATCAATCGCGAACAAGGTATTTCCAAATCCGGCAATCCGCGCTTGCACACGACGATGATCCAGCTTGCCTGGTTGTGGATCCGTCACCAACCGGCCTCGGCTCTGACGCTCTGGTTCCGAGGTCGCGTTGCCCGGAGCGGTGGACACAGCAAGAGGGTCGCGATTGTGGCACTTGCTCGCAAGCTGCTGGTCGCGCTGTGGAAATATTGTGTTGCGGGTATCGTCATCGAAGGAGCGGTCATGCGGCCTGCCCAAGGCAATCCCATGTCATAGATTTACTTATTCCCTCGCGGGCTTGATCAGCCCCGACGGATCGGGGTGAACGAACCGATATCCGACATGGCCTGAATGCCGAACTTCAGAATGGTCTCGTTCTCCTGAGCCCTTGCCCGCCGGACGCGGGATTATGGTGCAGCTGCCCCGAGCAGCGACCGAATGTGAGTTTGTACAGGCACGGAAGCCGCGCCGGTACTGTTTAGTCGGGCTCAGACCTTGGCTTCATCAATCCCAGAAGAAAGACGATGCATATGCAGTTTTGACAACGCCCTTGACCCGATGCTCATCATGTGAGTCGGATACTGGCTTCAGCCACAGACTCGGGTACATGCTGTGGCGTATCGTTCCGGTTGTCACACAACATTTCACCATCGCTACCATCTCGTCTGGGCGCCGAAGTACCGCTACAAGGTGCTCATTGGTGACGTCCGGCTGCGGGTGCGCGAGATCATCCGGCAAGTCTGTGACGAGATGGGCGTGACCGTCGTCAACGGCGCACTGTCGCGTGACCACGTGCATATGTTCGTCGAAATCCCGCCGCATGTCTCGGTTGCCGACTTCGTGCGCCGGGCCAAAGGACGTTCATCGCGCAAGATCCAGCAGGAGTTCGAGCACATCCGCAAGCGCTATTGGGGACAACGCTTCTGGCAACGAGGTTACTTCTCGACCACGTCAGGCAACATCACAGATGATATCATCATGCGTTACCTGGATCGCCATACCCACAAGGATGGCTTCAGCCACCCCGCCTGATCCTACCGGCCTCCGGCCGGTCAGTCATTCAGATGCTTGGCTATGACCGCAGTTATGGCTATGGGGCGAGGAAAGCGCCTGGCTCTCTTTGTCTGAACTTTGGGCTGCATGGACACGCCCGCCGCTGGCCAGGCCACATTATTGCAGGATAATAATATAGAAATGCTGTCTCAATTGATTGGAAAAATCCGCAGCAAGGATGCTGTGATTGGTATTGTCGGGCTAGGCTATGTAGGCCTTCCGCTTGTGCTACGATTTAGTGAGATGGGCTTTCGTGTCATCGGCCTGGATATAGCCGAAGACAAGATTGCAATGATGATGGGGGGGCGGAGTCCGATCAGGCATATCGGCGATGAACGACTTTCCGCAGCAGTCAATGCAGGTTTTGAGGCGACGTCCGATTTCTCGAGCGCAGGAGAGGCGGATGTGTTGATTTTGTGTGTGCCGACCCCTCTTAACAAATATCGTGAACCCGACCTCAGCTTCGTCATCAACACGGTTGAGGGCTTGCTGCCGCATATCAGGCCAGGCCAGATGTTGTCGCTCGAAAGTACAACTTATCCCGGAACGACAGTAGAGGAGCTTGCGCCACGGATCGAGAGCCGCAGCCTTACAATTGGCGAGGATTATTTTCTGGTATATTCACCGGAGCGTGAGGATCCGGGCAACCCGGATTTTACGACACACACCATTCCCAAGGTTTGCGGAGGGTATACGGTGCCTTGCCTTGAGGCAGGAGCAGCCCTTTACGGAGCGATAATAGACCGCGTGGTTCCTGTCAGTTCGACCCAGGCGGCCGAAATGGTCAAGTTGCTGGAAAATATTCACCGTTCGGTCAATATTGGTCTGGTCAATGAAATGAAAATTATTGCGGACAGGATGGGCCTGGATATTTTTGAAATTATCGGAGCCGCAGCCACCAAACCATTTGGCTTCACTCCCTATTACCCTGGCCCCGGGATCGGCGGGCACTGCATACCGATTGACCCTTTCTATCTGACATGGAAGGCACGCGAATTTGGATTACACACACGCTTCATTGAACTGGCGGGTGAAGTAAATGCGGGCATGCCCCAATATGTTATAGACAAGACCATGCGGGCGCTGAATGGGGCGGGAAAGAGCATCAAGGACGCTAAAATTCTAGTGCTCGGTATTGCCTATAAGCGCGATGTTGACGACATGCGCGAAAGTCCTTCGGTTTTCATTATGGAGTTACTGCGGGATTGGG
Source organism: Sphingomonadaceae bacterium (assembly GCA_047975785.1). Taxonomy (GTDB): domain Bacteria; phylum Pseudomonadota; class Alphaproteobacteria; order Sphingomonadales; family Sphingomonadaceae; genus JACXVD01. Next base: position 4,686 of record JBKEEC010000318.1, read on the forward strand.
GCGCAGATATCCAATATCATGACCCCAATGTTCCGGTTTTCCCAAAAATGCGGGAACATAAATTTGACCTGGCCTCTGTTGACCTTACACCGGAAACATTGAGTGAGTTTGACGCGGTTCTCTTGCTCACTGACCATAGTGTTTTTGATTATGCCATGATCCGCGAATACTCACCGATCCTGATCGACACCCGCGGCAAGTTTCGCGGCGATAACGCTGTCATTCGCGCCTGAAGGGATATTGTTATGACCACTAATTATGCCCTTATTGGCGTTTCTGGATATATAGCTCCACGCCACCTTAAGGCGATCAGGGAAACCGGCGGCAAACTTGCCGTCGCCTATGACATAAATGACAGTGTTGGCATTATGGACAGCCATTTTCCTGATGCTGCCTTTTTCACTGAATTTGAACAGTTTGAATTCCATATCCATGCCTTGCGGCGGGTGGGTCAGGCAGTGAATTATGTGGGTATCTGCTCACCCAATTACCTGCACAAATCGCATATGGCTTTTACTTTGCGCGCAGGGGCGGACGCCATTTGTGAAAAGCCGCTGGTGCTGAATATTCCGGATCTGGATGAACTGACGGATCTGGAGCGTGAAACCGGGCAGAAGGTCAATTCTATTCTGCAATTGCGCCTGCATCCGGCAATTATTGCGCTGCGTGACAAGGTGGCTAACGGCCCCCGGGACAAAATCTATGATGTTGATCTGGGCTATTTTACCTCGCGCGGGGCCTGGTATCACGCTTCATGGAAAGGGCTTGACCATAAGTCGGGCGGTATCGCTGCAAATATTGGCGTACATTTCTATGATATGCTGAGCTTTGTGTTTGGTCCGATACGCGAAAATATCGTGCATTATCGTGGGGTGGATGCTGCGGCGGGCTATCTGGAATTTGCCCGGGCGCGGGTGCGCTGGGTTCTGTCGATTAACCGTGATCATTTGCCGGCACACACCCCTGCAGGTCAAACAACACACCGCTCTATTACGGTAGAAGGTGAAGAGGTCGAGTTTTCCGGAGGGTTTACCGATTTGCACACGGCCAGCTACCAGAACGTGCTTGATGGTAACGGATATGGGCTTGATGTCGTACGACCCTCGATCGAAGTCGTCAGCCATATCCGTACCGCTCCCGTCGAACCAGGCAGGGGTGAGCAGCACCCCGATATTGCGAAGGTGATCGGAAAGTGATTGCCGGCGTAACATTTGTCCATGAAAGCGCTTATATCGATGATAATGTGGAAATAGGCGAAGGCACAAAAATCTGGCACTTTGTCCATGTTTTGCCGCATACTGTTATTGGGAAGAGGTGTGTTCTGGGGCAAAATGTCATGGCAGGGCCGCATGTAACCATCGGCGATGGCTGCAAGATACAAAATAATGTTGCTCTTTACAAAGGGGTGGCGCTGGAAAGTGATGTTTTCTGCGGCCCCTCCTGTGTGTTCACCAATGTACTTACACCGCGTGCCCATATTGAGCGCAAGGATGAATTTGATAAAACTCTGGTGAAGCAGGGCGCTACGATTGGAGCCAATGCCACAATCGTCTGCGGCAATACGCTGGGGACTTACTGTATGATTGCGGCGGGCGCAGTAGTTACACGAGACGTTCCCGATTATGCGCTGATGGCTGGCATTCCTGCCCGTCAGATTGGCTGGGTAAGCGCTTACGGCGATGTACTTGATCTATCTCTCACCGGGAATGCCGAAGCTGTTTGTGCCCATACCGGGATAAGGTATCTGCTGCGTGAAGGCAAATTGTCTGCGGAAACTCCTTCGGCATGAGTCATGAATTCTGCATGAGTCATGAAACCTTGCTTCACCATATAAGTATTATCCTGCTGTGCATTCGCTGGCACCTGGTCTGCGCGCCGGGCTTGCGGAACCTGGAGGAAATGGTTGCCTAACGAGGGGTGTTCGTCGAATGAGAGGGTAGTCGCGTGGCCCCGATGCCGATGTCATTATCGTGCACACCCCGGTTCTTCAGCTCATTCATCACGGACAGCCAAAATTTCGCTCCTTCATTGTCAGCAATCCAAAGGCCCAGAACCTCGCGCACGCCTTCACGGGTCACACCCAGAGCCACGTAAACAGCCTTGTTCTTCACCATCCGGCTGTCCGCATCACGTATCTTCACCCGCAGGGCATCAAGAATAACAATCGGATACATCCGCTCCAGCGCCCGGTTCTGCCATTCGGGCAGGTTTTTATCTGGCCTCATCCAGCACAGCATCTGTCGCCCTGCTGACAAGGTCTGGCGAAACCCTGAGGCCATACCGTACCGTTGATCATCCGGGTCAAATGCACACCAAGAAACGGGAGCTCACGCCACACGCAGAACCAAAGCTTCCACGTCAGCCTACCATCTACGCTCGGAAATCGCTCACACACGGCGTTCGCGGTCTGATCGTAGATCGCCTCGAACAGATCGGGGAGCTTCGCGAAAATCGGGATAGGATCGACGTCGCGCAACAGGATCGCGGCCGCATGGCGCCAGCTCAGGACGTCGTCTTGGCGTGGGTGATAGGACGGCCACCACGGGTTGCCAGATTGCAGCTGATGCCACAGGCCGGGCTCGGCAGGATTAGTCATGGAGACCCTCCCTCACAGCAATCTGGTCGAACATGCCTGACAGACGGATGCCAATGCGCTGGCTATCGTCCTGGTAGACCCGTTCCGGTTCGAACTGCCGCTCGACCAGATCACCCTCTGGATAGCCCATTGCGGCCTTGGCCATCCGCCAGACTGACGAGGGATTGCGCGCCAGACCGGCAAAGCACCTGACAAACGATCGGGCCTGATACCGGTGCCCATCAGGCAGGCGGGAATTGCGTTCAACGAGCAGGATCGTCAGTGCTGCCGTGATAGGGGACCAACGCTGGCACATCGCCTGCCAGGTCTTGAGGTGAATGCCATGTTCCAGCGCAATGGCCCGCGCGACCTCCTCGACCCCTCGCCAACCAGAATAGCCACAATACTCGAAACGCTCGCGAAAGTGTGGCGTTGCGATCAGTAGCGCTTGCCGGACACTCACCTGATCGGCCCCGGGGTTGGGTCTCGACGGCGCGCTACAAGATTCTGAATTTGATTCTGAATTTGTATTAGGTGCGCGATTTTTCGCGGTCAGGTGCGCGGATTCTCGCGCACCGGAGGCTTCTTTAATCCGGTCGACGATCGCCTGAAGCGCATCCGCCATCTCGGTCAGCTGGTCGATATCGGCAATGCGAGAGGTGCGCCCACAGTTGGACACCGCATCAGCCCGAGCGAGTGCTTCAGCATCCTGCTCTTCGCGAATGCGTTGTCGCAACTGACGGATTTCACAGCGCGTCTGGCGGATCGCAGCATCCGTCTCGGCCTGCGCACGTTCCCAGGCGTTGACCTGTGCAATGATCTCAGACGCCCTGTCTATCAGGGGGGCAAGGTTGATGCCCCTGAGCCAGCGAATGGTTCCCCGACGCTCACCCGCGCGTCTATCGTTACCATTTGTGCGGGCGACCAGTCCTGCATTCTCGATCAGTTTCTCGGTCTCGCAAATACGCCGCTCTGATTTGCCCAACATCGCCGCGACATTGCGTGCGGACATCCATGATCCGCAGATATTGCCCGCCTCGAAGTCCTTGTCCTGCGTCTGGTCGAAGAGGTGGTCGACAACCGATACCGCCAGTTCGGGAAGCTGGAAGATCTGCCTGCAGGTAGTTTTCACGATCCGGCGGAACTCATTGCGGTTGATGCCCGGCGGGAGGCCCTGATGTGTGAGGGTAGCGCTCATGATGCACCGCCTGCAAGGTTTACAGCCTTGGCACCGGGAAACGAGAAGATGTCACGCTACAATGTCGTGGGTGGGGATCTTGTCGGCTTGTTTGCTTGCTTCAAGGAACTGCGGCGAAAAGCACAAGCGCGTCTGGGACAGCTCTATCCCCTCGTGGTGATCCAGAAGGCTGGTCTCGATGGATTCTGGATCGATCGGGTGATCGAGCGGGAAGAATGGATAGAAAGCCACATAGTCGACGCGGCGTCGATTGCGGTGCCGCGCCGGAATCGGCGGGCCAAGACTGATCGCCTTGATGGCGAGGTGCTGATACGCGCACTCATGGCCTACAAACGGGGTGAAGTGCGTGCGTGTTCAATGGTGCGCGTGCCTTCTGTTGAAGCTGAGGACCGGCGACGGATCTGAACCGCCCCGGTTTTCCCGGAGGGTGATTGGCTCAAATCCTAAGCAGCCATTTTCGTTGCGTTCAAGTTTTCATAGTAAGCGTCCTCTGCTTCTTGTGGTGTGATATATTGAAGGGCGGAATGGATGCGTTTGGTGTTGTACCAGTGTACCCATTTGCA
>JBKEEC010000319.1:0-2649 GCA_047975785.1 Sphingomonadaceae bacterium
AGTCTGTCGTTTCAGCCGGTTTGACATTTTTCGGCTCCACCTTGTCACCGACATTGAGGAACCCGCCTGCACGCATCACAATCCGTTCATTGCCGGACAATCCATCGGTAATGGCAATCCCCTGATTGGAGACAAGACCAATCTGGACATCGCGACGAACGATCTTGTTGTTCTGGTCAACAATATAGACGAAACTGCCCTTTTCATCGTTCTGGATCGCGGATTCCGGCAATCTGGGTGCCACCAGCGTCCCACTGGCTATGCGGGCGGTCGCAAAACCGCCAGGGCGCAGTTCGGGGGAATAGGCCAGCGCAATACGTGCTGTTCCCTGACGACTGCTCTGGTCAATAACCGGAGCAAGCTGCCATATCTGCCCGGTGAGAACCTTGTCCGTTCCTACCGGGGTAACACTTGCTGCGGTGCCTACGGCAAGGCTGGCCAGATCATCTTCATCCACCCTGGCGAGCAATTCCATCTCCCCATCGCGTGCAATCGTGAACAGGGCATTGCCGCCAGCTACGGTCTGCCCGACCTCGACATTGCGCTCCAGCACCAGGCCGGAATAGGGCGCATAAATGTTCAGACGAGCGGTGCGCGCCTGCAATTCGTTCAGCTGCGCAGCCGCCACATTGACACGCGCACGGGCAGAATCGCGGGTTGCTGTCAGACGATCTACATCAGCCTTGGAAATGAATCCCCGATCAACCAGTTTCAGCGCACGATCCAGGTTGGCTTGCGCAAGATTGGCATCTGCCTGCGCCACCTGCACCTGCGCTCTTGCGCTGGCAATCTGCTGGGTCTGCACCGACCGGTCAATCGCGACCAGAACCTGCCCCTGACGCACCCAGTCACCGGCATCAACCGTTACGGATACCACGCGCCCGCCTTCACCAACCGAGCCGACCGGCATGGGACGGCGGGCCGCGATGGTCCCGGTCGCGTCAATTTCACCCTCGATCGTGATACGGCCCGGCGCAGACACAGTCACGACCGGAATCTGGACATCCTTGGTGGGGGCAAAGGGATCTTCCGCCGGGTCGTGCATCAGATAGTAAATAAGTGCAACAACAGCGACCAGCGCAAATATAATAAGCGCAATCTGCATGTTGCGAGAAAGTCGCTTCGGTTTCTCGTCCGTGTCGTCATCCTGCTCGGCCAGAAGCTCGTGATCTTCTTCAGGTGGGAGCGTTGTTTCGTAATTCATTACGTGAATACCTTGCTTGACAGGATAACCACCAAATCAGCTTACGCCAGTATTCAGGCGCAAGCAAGTTGCCCCCTGCTTTACTCAAACGGTCTTAGCGTCGGCCTTCCGGTGATACAATTATCACTTCGACTGATAACATATTTGACCGACAAGCGACGTTTCAGGGCAACACCCGGTCAGATCCGGGCCATTGGAAATCGAGCAGAAAACAGGTGCCAGATCCAGCCCTGGCACCTGAAAAATATCGGGATTATGCAAAATCTAGCGCAGTCGCCCACGCTTGATCAGATTGACAATCGCCAGCAGCAGGACCGCTCCCAGAAAGGCTGTGAGCAATGTCATGGGTGAGAAGGCATTGTCACGCAACTGCCCCCCGCCCAACAGCCCGCCAAGCAGGAAACGGCCAATAATCGACCCGACACAGCCGACAATAATGTTCCAGAAAATGCCCATGCTGGCGTCACGCTTCATCACGAGACTGGCCAGCCAGCCAATAAAACCGCCCATCACCAGGGCGATCAGAAAATTAAGCACGTTATATCTCCTGCTTCCTGTTAACCTCGCGACCCGTATGCTTTCCGGCATAAGGCTGGTCACAGGCATCAATGCCTCTGGCCTAATCAAAACAGGTCTTCTGTCAAGTCCACCCCCTTTTTCCGACAAATTGCCTGACAGAACCGCTTAAAACAGGGGTAATTGCCCGGTTTTTTCAACAGGCGGCGGGGAAGGCGTCACATTCACCCCGGCTTCAAGAGCGGATAAAGTCAGCCCCATCAGCCGGACAGGCAGGGGCAAGGGGACAAGATCCTCCAGCAAGCCGTGGCTGATCGCGCTGAAATCATCGCGTGTCCTGACAGGAGGCTGGCAGGAATGGCTGCGCGTAACTGTCTTGAAATCACTATAGCGCAATTTCAATGTCACTGTCCGGCCACTGGCCTGCTGTCTCGCAATCCTTTCCCACGCAAGATCAATGATGGTTTCCAGCGTTTCACGCAGGACCGCCGCGCTGGACAGGTCACGGGCAAATGTCCGCTCTGCGCCAACAGATTTCCGGGGACGATGGGCATCAACCGGACGCAAATCAACCCCTCGCGCCGCCCGATACAGATAGTCCGCCTGGCTGCCAAAATGTTCCTGCAAAAACGTAATGTCCCTTGCCGCAAGATCCGCCCCGGTTTCAATTCCCAGCCGCGCCATTTTTTCTGCCCCTTTTGGCCCGATACCATGGAAACGGCGCACCGGAAGCGCGGCCACAAATTGCGCGCCTTCCCCTGGAAGAATAACGCACAGGCCATCCGGCTTGTTCTGGTCGCTGGCGAGCTTGGCCAGGAACTTGTTATAGCTCACCCCGGCACTGGCGGTCAGCCCGGTTTCCTGACGGATATGCTGGCGGATCAATTCCGCAATATGCGTGGCACTGCCAATCCCTTTCAGGTCTGCCG
>JBKEEC010000320.1:0-5320 GCA_047975785.1 Sphingomonadaceae bacterium
CTCGCTGCAGCAGCATGAAAATTGCTGCTGCTATGCCAAGCGCCATGCTCAGCGACCCAGCGGGCCGGGATCAATCACAGAAAAGGCAAAAAACACACCGCCTTTCAACACCCTAATCCAACCCGCAAACAGGTCTCCTAGCCCGTGTGACTTCGCCACAAGGACCAATCCGCGATAGCGGTTCGTGCCCCAGCCAGAACCGGACGCTTACGATAGCACTGCGGTATTCTCAATTGCTCATGTGGGCGTCGATTTCCCGATCCCAGACCAGTGAAGTGCCAGCGTCCGAGCGTATCGCGCCCTTCCGAATTTTTCCGGTGGGCGTGCGCGGCAGGGATCCAACAAATTCGATGAACCGGGGAACCATGTATCCCGGCAGGGACTTCTTCATGAAACCGTGCAGCTCTGCTTCGGAGAGTGTCGAGCCGGGACGGCGGATCACCAGAACTTTGATCTCGTCTTCGGTCGTTGCAGCTATCACATTCCGGCCCGATGACTGGCAGGACGCCGGTTGCATGCGAACTGCAACCGCCGCAACGTCATCCACATCCGGGTGCAACCTGATTTCTCCTTCAAGTTCGACCGAAGAAACATTATTACCGCGAACGCGCAGATAATCCGAAATCCGGTCGATGAAATAGTAGTATCCTTGGTTGTCGCGACGCAGGGCATCGCCAGTGCGGAACCATTCTCCAGACCACGATTCCTGATCGGCTTCGGGGCGGCCCAGATACCCTTTCAAGAGCAGCCACGGTCTTTTCTGACGAATGTACAGATGGCCAACTTCGCCTTCGGGAACAGGTTTGCCAGTTTTGTCGACGATTTTCGCATCGTAGAGCGGCGAGAGCTGTCCGCAAGTGATGGAGTTCGGCGGGTCAACGGCTGCCATCGGCATACCAATTTCGGTCATACCCCATCCAGTGGAAACGACGACACCGAACCGCTTTTCGAACTCGCGGAATTCTGCAATCACCGGGTTCATCAAGACTCGTCGCAGAGGATTGTCCGCGTCATTCGATTGCTCTGGTTGAACGAAGAGAAAATTCGCAACCCCGATCAGATGGACGTGCGTGCATCCGAACGCGCGCACTTCATCCCAGAACGAGCTCACACTGAGCCGCGGGCGAATAACGAGGCGCGCATCGCGTATAGCTGCGAAGGCTAGCCCCATCCGCCCCGACGAATGAAACATCGGCCAAGGGGAATATATTGCCGGATCGTGGTAAACTTCATCGTCGCCATGAAATAGACGGTCCATGACCGCATATTGTAGACTGCCCCACGGCACAATGACGCCCTTTGAAGGGCCCGTTGTCCCGGAGGTATAGATGACCCCATAAGGACTCATCAGGCCTGGGTCGAAGTGCTCCACAGGTGATGCCGACGCCGCAAGATCGGAGAAACGCAATATGCCTGCGCGTGCACCGGGGTCATCAATCGAAATGATTGTTTGAACGTGCTCCAGACGAGCTATCACGCTGGTCAGCAGATCCAGATACTTCGCAGATGCGACGACGATCCGTGCTTTCGAGTCGCTGATAGCATGGACCAGAAGGTTGCCCTTCAGCTCCGGATTTACCGAAACCTCCATGCAGCCGGCCCAGCAGATACCTATCCAACAGGCGTAACCTTCAATAATCGGATCGGTGATCGTCACAATGCAATCATCCTGCTTCGCACCAAGGCTCCTGAAAACATCGGCCCAAACAATCGCAGCCGTATGAAAGCCCGCATTGGTTATCTGCGTTCCATCCACATGCTGGATAAGGATACCGTCAGGATCGCGTGCTGCGCGCTCACGCAGCAGCACCGGGACGGACAACGTTGGCTCGGTTGCAATATCGCCCATAGTTTCTCTACTCACTCTCGAAGCCTGAAGTTTGGCAAATGTCGCGAATAAGCCACTCCGGGCGTATCACCCTCGCCAATCAAGACATTCCCAGATTTCGGATTTGGAAAGGCCAAACGATTCTAACGAGTATTCAGGTTTTCCGTGCTTGTACTGCGGATTATCAGCGTCCCAAGCCTTCATCGCGGCGATACTGGCGTCTGACAGTTCATGCCCTGCACGGGAATAGAACTTGCCTGTTACACCGACAGGATCAGCAACAATATCCTCATATGGGACGTCGATGATGTTCAGGCGACTACCGAGAAGTTCGCGCTGTCGCTTGAAGCGCTCCATCTCGCCGCTCCAATGCTTGAGGCAATGGCGACCAATATATTCAGACGTCACATGGGCATAGAGCGGTCCCCAGTGCGACTGCATCATGTAGCACCACGACTGGGCAAACTCCACAGGATCCCGATATGTGTGCAGCACCGTTGCTCCTGGAAACACCTCGCAGATCATGTCGAGCGAACCGAGATGAGCCGGCGACTTGAGAATCCAAGGCATTTCCCCCGGGACATTGGATTGCCACTGCAAATACTGCAACATCCTGTGAAGGAAGCGATAGGAGGGTTCCCGATTACGTCCCCTTATCCAATCCAGATAACGCCGAGATGGAACATAATTGATTTCGAACACGGACTCTAGGGATTGAATCAGCAGGTAAAACTCTTCCTCCGGTTGATCCACGACATGAGCATGTGAAGCTTTTACCTTATCCTGCGCGGCAACATAAGTGGCAGCCAGGTCTATCCGTGGGTCCGGCCCACTGAACGCCATATCGTTGATAGGAGCTGGATAGAGAGCCTGCCAAGTCAGCAGCGAGCGCACCTGGGGGTCGGCCGCAATCAACCGCTGCAATTTTGTGCTGCCCGATCGTGGTAAACCGGTTATGATCATCGGTGGCGTGACGATTTCTTCGGCAATTCGGGGGTGATCGTGCACATCGCGTTCGTAACGAAGCCGATTTGTCAGGACACGTACGAGATCCCGTCGCATCGTTGCGAGGCCTTCAGACCGGAACACTAAATCTTCCGCGGAAATGCGCAAGAGATGCGAGAGGGGATACCGAAAATCCTCGCTAACGAAGCGCCGTCCTTCAGCCGCCTCTCTCGCCTCTTCGATAATAGCGTCGATGTCGAGCGTGGCGCGCACCGATTCCGAATTTGCAATCGTATTGGTTGCCATATCTTTTCTGTCCCAAATCAACTCGTCAATGGATCACGCAGAGCGCCCGACCGCACTTTAGGGGCGGAGAAGCACTTCAGCGTTTCATCGTCCTCCAAAGGGAACCGACACACGGAAGGCGATCTCCCGGCCCCTGCCAACACCAGCCAAGACATCAGACAAGCTTGGATTCGCAGTGCCTGTACCGCCGGTGCCGGGCACAAGTGGGGTGTCGACCGTGCGAGTCACGACGAACCTGTTGGTAAGATTTCGACCGACAAGCGCGATGCTGTACCCGTGATCAGTGTTGGTCACGCCAATGATTGCATTGATCTTGGCGTAATCATCCTGATAGGCACCTGGTCTGTTTGACGACTGGGTATAGTAGCCCGAAACGTACGAAACATCACCAGAAAGGTTGACAGTCCAATCCGGGCTAATCTCAGCGTCGTAAGTCAATCCACCAGTCAGAGTCCATTCCGGCGCGCGAAAGATCGGCTTTCCTCCAAGGTCTTGCGTGGTAAAGGCCCCCGACGCGTTGGGAAGCATGTTGCATCCGGCGGCGATCGATTGTCCAAGATAGCAGGCTGTCGTGTAGATCAGGTAGCGTGAACGGTTGTATCCTGCCGCTCCGCGCAGCGTCAGGCTATCGGTCACCCGATATTGCGCATCAAACTCGACACCAGTCGATCGGGATTTTCCCGCGTTCTCGATGCCCTGCTGGGTCAGTCCGCCGGCGACGTTGATGTTCACGTTCACCTGCAAACCCTGCGATGTGTAGCGATAGAATGCGAGGGTGGAGCGGAACCGCCCATCCGCGCTCTGCGCCTTAACCCCTGCTTCGAACCCTTTCACCTTCTGTGACTCATATGAGCGGTCCGTGGCTGGGTTACCAGATCCGCCATTGAACCCGCCCGAGAGGAACCCGGTCTTGTAAGACCCATAAATCGTATATTGCCGACTGGGCCGCCAGGTCAGCGTAGCTTCCGGCGAGAAATTACTCCACGAATCCTTTGGTTTGGCGGTTACACCTGGCAATCCATTTACTTGAATGAAGCCAAAATCCTTCTTCTCGTTGGAATATCTACCGCCACCGGACAGCTCAACCGTCGGGCTGATCTTGTATGTGAGGTCGAGGAACGCAGAAAAGGCATTACCCTTCTGGTAAACGGGCATCTTTGGCGCCAGAATTGCAGGAGTAATTGCATTACGCGCAACAATATTTTGGTAATCTGAAGAAATGTGCTGATAATATGCGCCGAGCAAAAAGTTCAATGGGCCGTCAAAACTGCTACTGAGACGGAGTTCCTGTGTGAATTCTGATATCTTGAACTGCTGTGCCGATGGTGCAATTAGTGTCGGATCATCCGTTGGTGTAGCGATAATATAGAATTTTGACTTGGCATTATAGTACCCGGTGATGGATTCGATCTTCAGAACATCGCTGGGGCTGTAGGCAAGACGAAGTCCAGTAAGAAATTGATCTTGTTTGAGGAATGGCTCATCCACAAGTTCGGGACTGAGCGTCGCGAAGTTTGGCCCCGCATCCGGCCGAACCACTGTGCGATTGGCAATGCAGTCGTCTTGCGCCGAGAGCAAGGATGCACCACTTGGGCAGAATGTGGTTTGGTTGATGGAATCGCTGCCTGAAGAGCTGTAGTGTCCGTAATTAAACTTCAGATTCGCATGGAAATCGTCGCTTGGCGCAAAATCCAGCGTCACCCGTCCCCCATAGTCATCTGCCTTCGGCAATCGTCGCCGTGACGGTCCAGTCAACGCATTGTCCGCCGCTTCATTGTAGAAGTATCCTTTCATGGTCGAACCATAACCAGCGACGCGGATGCCAAGCGCGTCGGAAATCGGACCGGAGAGGTAACCTTCGGCGCGCCACTCATCACCGATGAATTCGTAGCTCGATTCGAGCTTTGCACTGAAATATGGCGTTGGATTGGCAGTATGGATCGCGATGACGCCGGCCGGGCTGTTTTTCCCGAAAAACAATGCCTGAGGCCCCTTCAGGACGTCAATCTGCTGCATATCAACTTGAGCCATCCGCCTGATATTGCCTCGCGATACCTGCAGCCCATCGACATTGAACGAAACGGCCTGATCGGCAAATGGATTGGCATCCGGCGTACTAACGCCGCGGATGACAATAATCGCGCCCTGCGCGGTACCGCTTCCCGGGTCGGCAATGATCACTTGCGGTGCGGCATTGGTGAGATTGTCGAGATCGGTAAGTCCGCGTCGGGACATGTCCGA
>JBKEEC010000321.1:0-23124 GCA_047975785.1 Sphingomonadaceae bacterium
CGTCCCGGAGCAAACACGCCCAGAATAAAATGCGGCGTGAACTGGGCCATGGCGGCAAAGGCAATCAGCCCGATAGAGGCAAGCGAGCGATTTTCACCCAGCATACTGCCCCAGAGCAGTGCCAGAGCCATGATGGAAATCACCAGCAAACGGCGGATCGCCAGCACTCTTTTCCCGGCGGCCCCGGCGCGCATGGCAAAATCGCCTCGCAGCAGGCTGGGAAGCACCAGATCATTGGAAACCATGGTGGCAAGAGCTGTCGTATCGACAATTGCCATGGAAGCGGCAGCCGCCACTCCGCCCAGCAGCGCCAGGGCAGCAATAAACTGGCTGCCTGCATTCAGCGGAACCCCCAGGACATAAACATCAGGCGGGGTGGTGTCTGGCAGAATGGCCATTCCGCCCAGTGCGATAGGGAGCACCAGCAGTGCCATCCCCCCGACATAGGCGGCAAGGCCAAAACGGGCCTGAACGAAACTGTCAGGTTCGCGGACCTCAACGAAACCCATATAGAACTGGCGCGGAAGCACGATGATCGCCATCACCGAGATCAGGAATATGACCCCGGTTTCTATCGAAAGAAATTGCGGATGAAAATTGTCCGCAAGCCTCGCTGCAGCATGGGCAGAATCAACCTGTGGTGCGCGAAAAAATACTGCCAGAGCCAACAGGGCGACAATCAGCAAGGCACTGAATTTAATGATTGATTCAAGGCTGATGGCAAAAAGCAGCCCTTCATTGCGCCCCGCCACCTCGTAGCGTCTTGTGCCAAATAACATCGCAAACAGCCCAAGCAAGACTGCCGATGCGATCATTACGGGCAGGACGGCGTCTTCTCCTGAAACGAATGATACCGCTGCCCCGATTGAACGAAGCTGCAAGGCAATATAGGGGACGATGCCAAGCAGAGCGATTATCGTCACCAGCCTTGCTACAGCAATATCATGGCCAAATCGCGAGGCGATGAAGTCTGAAATACTGGTCGCCTGCTCCTCGGCAATTGCCTGTGCGAGCAGTTTGAGAAAACGAGGCGCCAGCAGCAAAAGCATCACCGGCCCAAGATAGATAGGAAGATAATTCCATCCGCTTGCTACCGCGCTGCCCACAGCGCCGTAAAAAGTCCAGCTGCTGCAATAGACTCCAAGCGCCAGAATATAGGCATACCGGCGAAGCCGGACATGGTGCCGCATCATCCGCAAGTGGCTTTCCACATAGGCGGCGACCGCGAAAAGCGAAAGCATCAGTGCTATCGCCAGAAATGCGGCCGATTGAACGCTCAACCCTGCTCTCTCCTGTGTCTGGGACGGTTTCTTTCCGTCAGGACATTTGTGGCACTACAGCATTACGAGATAAAGTTGAAATACGCGCATTACACTATCCGTCTGTTGACACATGGCTTTTGCCGGATAGCCAGGGTCACCAAAAACCATATTAATCGAAAAACAGGATCACTGTGGACAAAATAATCGACTTAACAAATCAATAACTTGCCGACATATTGCCGTCATCCACTCAATCAGGAGAGCAGCAATGAATAACAATTCCGGCAAATGTCCCGTTATGCACGGAGCAAATACCGAGGCCAGTCAATCTGTCACGTCGTGGTGGCCTGAATCCCTCAATCTCGACATTCTGCATCAGCATGATGCAAAAACCGATCCCATGGGGCCGAGTTTTTCCTATCGTGATGAAGTGCAAAAGCTCGATGTCGAGGCACTGAAAGCGGATATGCACGCCTTGATGACGGACAGTCAGGACTGGTGGCCCGCTGACTGGGGCCATTATGGCGCGCTGATGATCCGCATGACCTGGCACGCTGCTGGCACCTATCGCATCGCAGATGGGCGAGGCGGCGCAGGCACCGGAAACCAGCGGTTTGCACCGCTCAATAGCTGGCCCGATAATGCCAGTCTGGACAAGGCGCGGCGCCTGCTCTGGCCGATCAAGAAGAAATACGGCAACCGCATAAGCTGGGCCGATCTGATCGCGCTGGCGGGCACTATCGCTTATGAGAGCATGGGGCTGAAAACATTTGGCTTCGGTTTTGGTCGCGCTGATATCTGGCACCCGGAAAAAGACATTTACTGGGGCAGCGAAAAGGAATGGCTCGCCCCCAGCGGCAGCGAGGGCACACGCTATTCAGGCGAACGCGATCTGGAAAACCCGCTGGCCGCGGTGATGATGGGTCTGATCTACGTCAATCCCGAAGGGGTGGATGGCAAGCCTGATCCGCTGAAAACCGCGGCAGACATCCGCACCACCTTTGCCCGCATGGCGATGAATGACGAAGAAACCGTGGCTCTCACCGCGGGCGGGCACACTGTGGGCAAGGCGCATGGCAATGGCGATGCTTCGCGCCTTGGCGCCGCGCCGGAGGCGGCTCCGCTGGAAGAACAGGGGCTAGGCTGGGCCAATCCGGGCGGCACAGGTGTTGGCCGTGATGCTGTGACCAGCGGCATTGAAGGCGCTTGGACCACTCATCCCACAACATGGGATAATGGCTATTTCGATCTTCTGTTAGGCTATGACTGGTGGTTGCAAAAATCTCCCGCCGGGGCATGGCAGTGGGAGCCGGTTGGCATCCGTGAAGAAGACAGGCCGGTTGACGTGCAAGATCCCGCAATTCGCACCACGCCGATCATGACCGATGCGGATATGGCAATGCGGTTCGATCCCGAATATCGCAAGATTGCGGAGCGGTTTCGTGGCGATCACGCCTATTTCAGCGAAGTATTTGCAAGGGCATGGTTCAAGCTGACACACCGCGACATGGGGCCGAAGGCGCGCTATATCGGGCCGGATGTTCCGGCAGAGGATCTGCTGTGGCAAGACCCGGTGCCTGCCGGGGCGGTGGACTATGACGTGGCCGCGCTCAAGGCGAAAATCTCTGCCAGCGGCCTGTCCGTCAGTGATATGGTGACAACCGCCTGGGACAGCGCCCGCACCTTCCGGGGGTCTGACATGCGCGGAGGCGCCAATGGTGCGCGGATACGGCTCGCCCCGCAAAAGGACTGGGCCGGGAATGAACCGGAGCGGCTGGCCCGCGTGCTGTCCGTGCTGGAGCCACTGGCGCAGGAGGCTGGAGCAAGCCTTGCCGATACCATCGTTCTGACGGGCCATCGGGGGGTGGAACTGGCGGCGAAAGCTGCGGGCCATGACGTGAATGTGCCTGTTGCGCCCGGTCGCGGTGATGCCGGCGCGGCGCAGACCGATGCCGATAGCTTTGAAGTTCTGGAACCTCTGGCCGATGGCTATCGGAACTGGCAAAAGCGGGATTACACCGTCACGCCGGAGGAATTGCTGCTCGACCGCACGCAGTTGATGGGGCTGACGGCGAAGGACATGACCGTTCTGGTCGGCGGGATGCGTGTTATTGGCACCAATCACGGCGGCACGAAGCATGGTGTGTTCACGACCCGTGAAGGCGCACTGACCACAGATTTCTTCACCAACCTTATCGATATGGCCTGGCGCTGGGTGCCGGTGGAGAACGGTTTGTATGAATTGCGCGCACGCAAGAGCGATGCCGTGCAATGGACGGCAACCCGCGTTGATCTGGTGTTTGGATCAAACTCGGTGCTGCGCGCCTATGCCGAGGTTTATGCGCAGGATGACGCGCATGGCAAATTCGTGGAGGACTTTGTGGATGCCTGGACCCGGGTGATGAATGCCGACCGTTTCGATCTGGTCTGAGCATTAAAAAAAGGGGCGGTCTGTGCCGCCCCTTTTATCCGTTCAAGGCCGTTAAAATTACGGACTTACAGGAGCATCGTCGTCATCGCCATCAGCAATGAGCACAATGCCGGCAACCACAATTGCCAGAGCCAGAATGATGGGGACGATAGTGCCTGAAGATTCACCGCCAATGCTGGAAGAATCCGAGGGAACCGAGAAGGAACGGGCAATGTCTGCTGATGCAGGGGCAGCTACGGCAGCCGTTGAACCCAGCACCATCATTGCACCAGCCGCAGCAGCGGCAAGAGATTTGAAACGCATAAGAAACCTCCATGAACTCAAATATTCGCGAATTTTTTATCAACCGGAATGAGTAATGTAAAGTGATTCCGCAGGTGCGAATGAATAATCATGAATATATGAGTATAAATAAGCACTTATATTCAATTCTGCTTCAATCCTGCTTCCATTCCGTCAATGTCCTTCCACGGGTGGAGGAGGAGAGCCGTTGGTCTTGGCCGGACTCAGAAACAGAACCAGCGGTATGGCCAGCAGGCTCATCCACATCATGAGATAGAAATTGTCGATATAGGCGACCATGGATGCCTGTCGTGTCACTTCGGCATTGATAACAGTCAGAGCCATATCGCCAAGTTGCTGGAACTGGTCGGCCATGGACAGGTTGAAAGACCCTGTGCCGGTTTCCTGCGTTATATGGGAGACGATATCGGAATGACTCTGCTGTATGTTACGCGCGAGCAATACAGTCACAATCGAAATGCCGATGGATGACCCGATAGAGCGGTGCAGGTTGAGCAGGCTTGATCCATCCGTCCTGAGATAGAAAGGAAGTGTGGCAAAGGCAGTGATATTCAGGGGAATGAAAACCAGTCCGAGACCCAGCCCCTGAACCAGCCCCGACACGACAATATGGTATGAATCGACATCCAGTGACCAATGCGCCATTTGCCACATGGAAAAGGACATAATGGCAAAGCCGGCTCCAACCAGAATCCGCGCATCCACCCCTTTGCGGCTAAGTAACCCCGCAAGTTGCATACTGATCATGACGCCAATTCCGCGAGGCATCATCACCAGCCCGGTGTCTATCACACTATAACCCAGCAATTGCTGCAGCATGGGTGGCAAAAGGGCCATATTGGCAAACATCACTACGCCAATCACCAGCATGAACATCAGCGCGATAAAAAAGTTGCGATCGGCAAACAGCCCCCTGTCAAACAGCGGGTTTTTTGTTGTCGCGATATGAATAACCGCCATCCAGCCACAGGACACTACCACCAGAAAGTAAATCCAGATTTCCACCGAGGCGAACCAGTCCTCGCCCTGTCCGCGGTCCAGCAGCAATTGCAGGGCTGCAAGGGCAAAGGCAAGCATCAGGAAGCCTGAAAGGTCAAACTTGCGGGGAGACAGGGGCCGCCTTGGCAAGTTTCCGATCAGGAGGATGAGACTGATAATTCCCAGCGGAAGATTGACATAAAACACCCAGCGCCAGTTCCATGATTCAGTCAGCCATCCCCCCAGAACCGGGCCAATGATCGGGCCGATAATGACGCCCATTCCCCAGATAGCCATCATTTGTGGGTGGCGGCTGGGACGGGTAGCATCCAGCATGAAGCTCTGGCTCAAGGGAGCAATAAACGCGCCGGATACTCCCTGCAAAGCACGAAAAATGACCATTTCTGTCAGATTTTGGGCCATTCCGCACAGCATGGAAGTGAGGATAAACCCCGCCACCGAGGCTATAAACAGCGGACGCCCGCCAATCCGGTCAGAAAGCCAGCCCGTTGCCGGCATCGCCACCGCAGAGGCCACGATATAGCTGGTAAGAACCCAGGTGACACTATCCAGAGTGGCGCCCAGAGCTGATTGCATATGTGGCAGGGCGACATTGGCAATGGTGGTATCCAGCACCTGAAGCAGTGAAGCGAGCATGACACCGATAATCAGCAGGGCGGTATTTTCTACCGGAAGGGCGGCCTTGTCATCACCCGGGTCATTATCTGGTATGGGGGCAGCCTGCGCTGCGGGTTTGTTCTCCCCCCCCGCATCATTGGTCGTGCTGGCTGTGTCCGCCATGCTCAGTTTTCGCTATCGCCGGTATAGACTGTAACATCGCTGGAAAGGCCCGCAATCAACGGACGGGCGCTTGTTCCTTTTATCGCGATACGAACCGGCACGCGCTGGGTTACCTTGACCCAGTTGCCGGTCGCATTTTGCGCTGGCAAAACCGAAAATTCCGATCCCGTTCCTGCACCGATAGAATGGACATAGCCTTCGAGCCGGAGATCGGGATAGGCATCCAGCTCGATTTCTGCGCGCTGCCCCGGTCGCATATCTGTAAGGTCGGTTTCCTTGAAGTTTGCTTCCACATAGGAACTGCCCGTCTTGACGATCGTGACCATGGGCAGGCCCGAAGCAACCTGTTGGCCAACCTGCAGACGGTCAACCTGTGCAACGCGACCATCGGCGGGAGCGCGAACTTCAGTGCGGCGCAAATTCAGCCGGGCAGAGGCGAGCTGGGCGCGGGCAGAAGCGATTTGCGGGTTTTCACCCGGAACCGCCGGACCAGTGGCCAGACGTGCCCGTGCCTGCTGCTGCTCTGCCTGGGCCTGCCGCAATTTTTCTCGTGCCTGTTCCACGGCATGAAGGGCTGCGTCATAATCCGCCTTGGTCGTAAAGCCGCGATCCCACAAGGCTTTCTGCCGGTTGTAATTGGCCTGGGCAAAAGCAATATCTTCACGCGCTGCGCCAATATCCACGCCGGTAAGCGCCGGTGCATGGGCCAGAGCGGTGACATTGGCCTGCGCCTGGGCAATGGCCGCATTCGCGCTCTGGATCTGTAGCTCATAGGGTTCCGGATCAATACGAAACAGCAGGTCACCAGCCTTGACGGTCTGCCCGTCCTTCACCATCACTTCAACCAGCCGGCCACTGATTTCCGAGCTTACGGCTACCTTGTCCTGCTGGACATAGGCATTATCGGTTGAAACCTTGCCCTGCAGACTCAGCCAGTAAAACACCGCGCCGGCAATCACCAGAACCGGCACGCCGAGCATCATAATCAGCCGCGCCCAACGACGCTTCGGAGCAGCTTGTATATCTTCTGTTATATCTTCTGTTGCACCATGATCCGTCGCGGAATCCGGGCCGGATTTTGTGGCCTGTGCATCGGGCGCATTTTCCACCAGTCTGGCCTTTCCGGGCGGCGTTTTTTCTTCGGTCCGGAGGTTTTCCTGTTCAAGATCAGCCATGAGCCACCACCCTGCCTGTTTCCTGTTCTGCCAGACTGGTTCGGACCCGTTCCAGCAGGCGGACAAATTCGCCCCGCTCTGCCGCTGAAAGTCCGTTGGTCATTGTGTCCACCAGATCACCCACACACATATGCAGATCCGCTATGCGTGTCTTGCCAGCTTCTGTCAGTTCAAGTTTACGCACACGCCGGTCTGCCGGATCATTATGGCGCTGCACCAGCCCCGCAGTTTCAAGCCGGTCGACCATGCGGGTGAGGGTGATCGGCTCCACTTCTGTCTGCTCGGCGTAGTAATTCTGGCTTTGTCCGCCCTGCTTGTCGAGCAGAAGAAGCAGACGAGCCTGCGGGCCGGTAACGCCATGTCCCCCGACCAGCGCATCAAACCGCCGCCGCAGAAGACGCGAGGAATCAGCAAGCAAATAACCCAGATTATCCATAGCCGCGCATATAATGAGTGGGCTTAATACAAGCAAGCCTGATAAATGGCTCTCTGGTATAGCTTTCGCGGCGCCAGCACGTTCCAGCCTGTTGATGCGCCTGCATCATTGCGGGTTGGTATTAAACCTCCGCTCCTCTACTGAGGCCTGAACCTGAAGAACAGAAGATCGGAAGATAATACCATGAATGACGCAACCTTTTACCCTTCCTTTGACGGTGAAAAGCTGGCTATCCACCGCACAGGGGCAGGGCATAAGGTCATTCTGCTGCATGGCCTGTTTTCAGATGCGCAGGTCAACTGGATCAAATTCGGCCATGCGCAAAAACTGGCTGATGCAGGTTTTGATGTGATAATTCCGGATTTGCGCGCCCATGGACAAAGCGCTCACCCGCATGATCCGGCAGCCTATCCGGCTGATGTGCTGATTCAGGACGTATTCTCTATCGTTGAAACGCTTGGCCTTGCACCGGGGAGTTTTGATCTGGTCGGCTTTTCGCTGGGTGCGCGCACCAGTGCCCGCGCGGTGAGCGAAGGTCTGGCACCCCGCCGTCTGGTTCTGGCTGGCATGGGGCTGGAAGGGCTGGGCGGCTGGGATAGCCGCGCTGCCTTTTTTATCGATGCGATAGACAGGTTTGACATTATCACGCGCGATGATCCGGCCTTTATGGCCCGAAGTTTTATGAAAACGCAGAAAGTGGACCGTGTGGCGGCGCGGCTCCTTCTATCCTCTGTTTCCAACTCCGCAGCAGAGGAACTTGCCAGAATCACCATGCCGACACTGGTTTTGTGCGGGACAGAAGATAGGGATAATGGCGATCCGGAAGCTCTGGCCCGCGCCCTTCCTGATGCGCATCTGCAATGGATACCCGGCACCCATATGAGCAGTGTCACCCGCCCCGAACTGGGTGAGGCACTGGTAAACTTTCTTGTCACAAATAATTGAAAACAGCGTTTGTCAGCTTGATTCACACTGGCGAGAGGTTCATTCTGGTCACATCAGAAACAAAATAGCATCCCAAGGATGATTCCGATGAAATTTTCACCCATTATTCTGCCTGCTGCAACCCTGTCTGCCCTGGCTCTTGTTATGGCGGCGCCGGCCTCGGCCGAACAGGCAGAAGAGGCCGCTTTTGATGATGCCGCAGAACTGAACGACAGCGGGGATACAAGCGCACTGCCCACCGATGCGGCAGGAGCAAAGTCATGGATGACAGACGTCCAGAAGGACCTGTTTGACTATACCGTTGATGCCGGACGCATCGCATGGGTCAATGCCACCTATATTACCGATGATACGGATATGCTGGCGGCCCGGTCCGGTGCTATCGGCACGCAGAAGGCTGTTCGTTATGCGCTTGATGCCGCCCGGCTGAAAGATATTGACGGGCTGGATTATGACACGGCGCGAATGCTGGATATTTTGCGCTATAATATCACTCTTCCGGCTGCAACACGCGAAGGTGCAGCCGAGGAACTGAGCACGATCAGCACCAGGCTTGCTTCACAATATGGCAAGGGCAAGGGCACATTGAACGGCAAGCCGGTCAACGGGTCGGATATTGAGGCCGAAATGGGCAATCTTGACCATACACCCGCAGAATATGCTGAAATGTGGGAAAGCTGGCACAATAATGTCGGCGCACCCATGCATGATGATTATGCGCGGATGGTAGCCATCGCCAATGAAGGCGCGATTGAGCTGGGCTTTGATGATGTCGGCTCCATGTGGCGGGCGGGCTATGACATGACGCCCGAAGAGTTTGCCGCCATGACCGAGCGGCTGTGGCAGGAAGTCAAACCGCTTTATCAGTCGCTGCACACCTATGTCCGCTGGAAGCTCAATGAAAAATATGGTGATGCTGTCCAGCCGGCAACCGGCCCGATCCGGGCGGATTTGCTTGGCAATATGTGGGCGCAGGAATGGGGCAATATCTATCCGCTGGTTGCCCCTGCCGGTGCAGGCGATATTGGCTATGATATTGGCAATCTGCTGGAAAAGCAGAATAAAGGACCGATGGACATGGTGCGGATTGGCGAAGGGTTTTACTCATCGCTCGGCTTTCAGGTGCTGCCTGATTCCTTCTGGAAACGCAGCCAGTTCACCAAGCCGGCAGACCGCGAGGTGGTGTGCCATGCCAGCGCATGGGATATCGATAATGTGGACGATATCCGTATCAAGATGTGCATCAAGGTCAATTCGGATGACTTCGTGACCATTCATCATGAACTGGGCCACAATTACTATCAGCGGGCCTATAACAAGCAGCCCTTCCTTTATCTGAACGGTGCGAATGATGGCTTCCACGAAGCGATTGGCGATTTTGTCGCGCTCTCGATCACGCCGGAATATCTGGTGCAGATTGGTCTGCTTGACCGCGCGCAGGTTCCCAGTGCTGACAAGGATATCGGTCTGCTGCTCCGTCAGGCAATGGACAAGGTTGCGTTTCTCCCCTTTGGTCTGCTGATTGACCGCTGGCGCTGGGGCGTGTTTGATGGCACGATTACGCCTGAAAACTATAATACGGCGTGGAATGCCTTGCGGCTCCAGTATCAGGGCATCACCCCGCCGGTTGAAAGGCCGGACAATGCGTTTGATCCCGGCGCGAAATACCATATTCCCGGCAATACGCCCTATACGCGCTATTTCCTTGCCCGGATTCTGCAATTCCAGTTTTATCAGGCTGCATGTGAGCAGGCGGGATGGAAAGGTCCGCTGCACCGCTGCTCCTTTTATGGAGACAAGAAAGTTGGCAATCGGCTGAATGCCATGCTCGAAATGGGGTCCAGCAAGCCATGGCCTGATGCTCTTGAAGTGTTTACCGGCAGCAGGGAAATGAGCGGCGAGGCGATGATGGACTATTTCGCTCCGCTCAAGCAATGGCTGGATGAGCAGAACAAGGGCAAACCGGACGGCTGGTAATACGGATTGGCAATACTGACAGGTAAAATCACGTATGAAAGAGGATAAAAAACCACTCACACTGATCGGCAGGCGTGAGATGGTAGATTTGCCCGATCTGGACCTGCTGGATGTTGCTGCCAAGATTGATACGGGCGCGAAGACCTCATCCATCCATGCGCGCGAGACTGACCATTTCGTGAAGGATGGGCAGGACTGGGTCCGTTTCCTGTTTGATCACCATGAGGGGGAAGAGCCTCAGGAATGTGTCATGCCGCTGGTGGGATGGCGCAAGATCACCAGTTCCAACGGACATGCACAGGAACGGCTGATCGTGCGGATGCGGCTGAATATTGCCGGACAGAGTTTTGTCACGCATTTTAGCCTCGCCGACCGGATGAAAATGCGCTATCCTATTCTTGTTGGACGGCGGGCCATGCGCCACCGGTTTCAGGTTGACCCTGGCCGGTCGTGGCTTCAGTCTCCGCGATAAGGCCCGAATAATACCCAACATATCTGTAGCGGCCAATGATGTTAAAGGCCGATGATGTCTGAAAAGGAATTTCTGCCATGAAAATTGCGATGCTCGCACGCAATGCAAAACTCTATTCGCATAGGCGCCTGATCGAAGCGGCGGAAGAACGCGGGCATCAGCTGGATGTGCTCAATACCCTGCAGTGTTCGGTCAATATCGCCTCGCACCGTCCGACTGTGACGTATAATGGTGAAACACTGGCAGGCTATGATGCCGTTATTCCGCGTATCGGCGCATCCATTACGCATTACGGGCTTGCTGTCCTGCGCCAGTTTGAAATGGGCGGGGTCTGGCCCCTGAATGAAAGTGTTGCCATCGGGCGCAGCCGGGACAAGCTGCGATCCATGCAGATTCTGGCCAAATATGGCCTTGGCCTGCCTCTCACCGCATTTGCGCATGATCCGAAACAGAGCGAGGAAATCATCAGGGCTGTGGGCGGAACGCCGGTGGTAATCAAACTGCTGGAAGGCACACAGGGCATTGGTGTGGTGCTGGCGGAAACAGAAAAAAGCGCCAAATCCGTGATTGAGGCTTTCCGCGGCGCCAATGTGAATATTCTCGTGCAGGAGTTCATCAAGGAAGCTGGCGGCACTGATATTCGTGCACTGGTGGTAGGCGGCAAGGTCATTGCCAGCATGAAACGCACTGGCGCACCCGATGATTTCCGCTCTAACCTGCATCGCGGTGGCAGTGCCGATCTGATCAAGATCACGCCGGAAGAACGGAGCACGGCGGTTCGCGCGGCCAAGCATATGGGGCTGAATGTGTGCGGTGTGGATATGCTGCGGTCCAATCACGGGCCGGTGATTATGGAAGTCAATTCATCTCCCGGACTGGAAGGTATTGAAAAAGCCACTGGCAAGGATGTGGCGGGCCAGATCATCGACTTTATTGTGAGTAATGCAAAGGCCGGAAAGACCAAAACCAAGGGGCAGGGGTAATACCATATCCTGATGAGTTTGACTCATCAGGGTGTGGTCAAGCCCGCGCGGCGCCTGGGCGAAGCCAATCCCGTATGCGTCAGCATCAACGGGATTGAGTATAACACCCGGCCCTGTGGGGATGATTGATACCAAACTGCAATGATGCCGAGCTATCAGCAGTTTGGTATTACTTGCTCAGCCAATGGCGCAAGCCAAACCACAGCAGCACGGCAATACCTATAAATACGCATAGGCTGAACACGCCCCAGAATGCCCATGCCTCATGCGCGAACGGTATTCCCTCCACATTCATTCCCAGCAGGCCGGTGATGAAAGTGAGCGGCAGAAAGATGAAGGCGACGATTGCGATCATCAGGCTGCGCTGATCGACAAGTTCGGCCCGCATATCGGTGAGTTGTTCGTGAATCAGGGCCGCACGCTCGCGGATGGCTTCCAGTTCCTCGGCCATCCGGGCGAAACGATCCGCCGCTTCTCTCACATGCAGGCGATCATCATCGGCCAGCCAGCCAATTTTCAGGCTTGCCATAGATATCAGCGCATCCCGATTGGGCGCGATAAACCGTCGATAGGCAATGGCCTCGGACCGGATGGAGGCAATCTTGCGGCGAAGATGGTAGATATTGCCGGTATCCAGTTCGCTTTCGCAATCATCAAGCTGTTCACCCAGAGCCGCAACCACAGGGTCCAGCTCCGTGCTGATTTCCTGCGAAAAGGCTGCAACCAGATCACCCTGATCGGCAAGCTTGCCGTCGCGCATCATCGTTTCCACCCGGTCCGTGGCCGCAAGGCTTCGCCGGCTGACTGTTATAACCCGGTTCTCATGTGCCCAGATTCGAATGGAAACGAGACTGTCACCTCCCGCGACCTCTGCCCCCGAAGGGCCGCGCAGATTAACAAGTGCGCCATCTTCAACCTGATTGCACCTTGGCCGCGTTTCTGATGCAGACAGTGCGTTTGCAACCACATCTGGGAGGTCTTCTACGGCGAGCGATCGTGCCAGTTCATCGGCATCAAACGCCTCGATATGCTCCCAGACAAGACCGCCGGCCGCCAGATTTCTTCTTTCTCCCGGCTTGATGTCTTGTGCACCGTCATGGTTTGAATAGAGGGCAAAATTATTCATTGTCCAGCCGGATACGGGACTTCGCGAT
Source organism: Sphingomonadaceae bacterium (assembly GCA_047975785.1). GTDB lineage: Bacteria > Pseudomonadota > Alphaproteobacteria > Sphingomonadales > Sphingomonadaceae > JACXVD01. The sequence goes on from JBKEEC010000321.1 coordinate 12,918, forward strand.
CCGAATCCAGTGTCGGGGCTGATTGCGCTGGGAAACATCCGTTTGCGGCTGGGCGTTTGCTGGGCGTTTGCGGCAGGAAAAGAGAGTATTTACCCCCTTTTTGTGCATTTTTGCGCTTTCTCAAAGACACAATCAAAGACGGCCCTCAGGATGGCAACAAAAGCTGTATTATTTTTACGTGATTATTACAGGTTTTATTGCCAGCCCCGCGCCAGACTGTTAGGCGATGGGCATGGCCTATTGTGATTCATGCCTTGTTCGTAACCGGGCGATCTGTTCGGGGCTGGACAGTGAAGAGATACTCGCACTCAATGCGATCGGGCGCCGCCGGACCCTGAATGCGGGTGAAGCTCTTGTCTGGGAAGGTGATGAGTCCGTGCTTGTCGCCAATGTGATCGAGGGCGTGCTGAAACTATCCAGCAGCACGTCAGACGGGCGAGAGCAAATTGTCGGGGTGGCTTTCCCCTCGGACTTTATTGGCAGGCCGTTTGGTCCGACAACACCTCACGGAATTACCGCGCTGACCGATGCCGAGGTTTGCGTATTTTCAAGGCCGGACTTTGACAGGTTCGCGGCAGAACATCCTGCACTGGAACACAAGCTGCTGGAACGCACGCTGGAGGAACTGGACCGTTCCCGCAGCTGGATGCTGCTTCTGGCACGCAAGACAGCAGAGGAAAAAGTCGCCAGTTTCCTGCTGGAAATGTCAGACCGTCTGGGCGAAACTACGGTTCCGGGTTGTCTGGGGGCTTTGCCTTTGACCAGTTTTGATTTGCCGTTTTCACGTCAGCAGGTTGCCGATATATTGGGTCTGACGATTGAAACGGTCAGCCGTCAGCTTACCCGGATGAAAAAAGACGGTATTCTGGATTTGCCTGCGCGGCGAACTATCGTGATTCGTGACCGGTCGAGGCTGGAGGAACTTGCGGACTGATCCAGGGGGTCGGATCAGGCAGATTTCAGAGCATTTTCAGAGAAAGGCCGAGTGACTTTTCCGGCATGGAAAATGCGGTAAAACAGGAAGATATGGCATTGCACCTGATTCACAGCTTAAGCGCAATGTTGTAACCACGGATATTGTTGGATTTTGCTGTTCCAAATTGATGCAAGTCAATGCTGATTTTTCATCATGGTGCATGGCGGTGAGTGTCAAACGCGAAGGGAATTGACATGGAAAGGGTAGTAGGACGTGCGGGCCTGTGGTTCGTGGCGTTGATTGTTGCTGTTGTCGGGTCTGCAACGGCAAGGGATAGTGGCTTTGCCATCCATATGGTGATTTTTGCCATAGCAGCGGGCATCACCTTGTGGATCACGATTTCCCAGCAGGATTATTCCGCCATTGCCCGCGGCATATTGCGCTCCCCTCCCAATGAAACCAGATATGATGACGAGCCTATCCGCTGGGGTGTTATTGCTACCGTTTTCTGGGCGGTTATCGGCTTTGTTGCCGGCCTGTTCATTGCCCTGCAACTGGCTTATCCGGTGCTCAATGTAGAGCCATGGCTCAATTTCGGGCGTTTGCGTCCCCTGCATACGTCTGGTGTGATCTTTGCTTTTGGTGGCAATATCCTGATTGCTTCCAGCTTTTATGTGGTGCAGCGCACCTGCCGGGCCCGGCTTGCCTTTCCTGGTCTGGCCCGCTTTGTATTCTGGGGCTATCAGCTTTTTATTGTTCTGGCTGCTACCGGCTATGTTCTGGGCATTACCCAGTCCAAGGAATATGCCGAGCCGGAATGGTATGTTGACCTCTGGCTGACAATTGTCTGGGTCGCATATCTGGCAGTTTTTGTAGGGACCCTCGTAAAACGGACAGAGCCGCATATTTATGTGGCCAACTGGTTTTATCTCTCCTTCATCCTGACAATTGCAATGCTGCATATCGTCAATAATCTGGCGATACCGGTGTCCCTGACAGGATCACGGTCCTATTCAGTCTTTCCGGGCGTGCAGGATGCGCTGGTGCAGTGGTGGTATGGCCATAATGCGGTGGCGTTTTTCCTCACCGTTCCGTTTCTGGCGATGATGTATTACTTCATGCCCAAGGAAGCGAACCGGCCAATCTATTCTTACCGTTTGTCAATCATTCACTTCTGGTCGCTGATCTTTCTTTATATCTGGGCCGGGCCACACCATTTGCATTACACGGCACTGCCTGACTGGGCGCAGACTCTGGGCATGGTGTTTTCCGTCATACTCTGGATGCCGAGCTGGGGCGGTATGATCAACGGCTTGCTTACGCTGAACGGGGCGTGGGACAAGATCCGCACCGATCCGATTATTCGCATGATGGTTACTGCGCTGGCCTTTTACGGCATGGCGACCTTCGAAGGACCGATGCTGTCTATCAAGAGCGTCAACAGCCTGTCTCATTATACGGACTGGACTATCGGGCATGTTCATGCCGGTGCTCTGGGGTGGAATGGGATGATCTCGTTTGCTGCGGTCTATTTCATGGTTCCGCGTCTGTGGCATCGGAGCCGTCTGTATAGCCTGCGTATGGTCAACTGGCATTTCTGGCTCGCAACGGCAGGCATCGTGTTCTACGCGGCGGCCATGTGGGTGGCAGGGATTGCCCAGGGCCTGATGTGGCGTGAATACGGCATTGATGGCTATCTGGTGAACAGCTTTATTGATACGGTTGTCGCCTTGCACGGTCTGTTTGTCCTGCGTGCCGTTGGTGGATTGCTCTATGTTCTGGGCGCCATCGTCATGGTCTATAATGTCTGGATGACCATTCTTGGCCATGAGCGGAAGGAGGCCGCCATGTGGAGCGCGCCTTATGACCCGCAAAAAGATCGTCCAATTGTCCATGCGCCGGCTGAGTAAGGATTTCACCAAATGGGTATTATGAGTGAGCACGGCAGGCTGGAGCGCAACATTACAATGCTTGGTGTTGCATCCTTCATTGCCGTCGCAATAGGCGGGATTGTTGAAATTGCGCCTCTGTTCTGGATGGATAATACAATCGAGAAAGTTGACGGGATGCGTCCCTATACACCGCTCGAACTGGAAGGGCGCGACATCTATATCCGTGAAGGGTGTTATGTGTGTCACAGCCAGATGATCCGCCCGTTCCGCGATGAGGTAGAGCGGTATGGACATTACAGCCTTGCTGCCGAAAGCATGTATGATCACCCCTTCCAATGGGGATCAAAACGCACCGGACCGGACCTTGCCCGTGTCGGGATGCGCTATTCTGATCAATGGCATGTCGAGCATCTGAAAAATCCGCAGGAAGTGGTACCAGGCAGCGTCATGCCGACCTTTGCCTTCCTGGCAAAAACAGAGCTGGATACCTCCCTTGCCCAGGACAAGCTGGTTGCCCTGTCACGTGTAGGGGTTCCCTATAGCAAGGAAGATATCGCCCAGGCTGAAACCGATCTGAAGGCGCAGGCCAACCCTGATGCGGATGCCTCCGATATGCAGCAACGCTACCCCAAATCGCAGCAACGTGATTTTGATGGTGACCCGAAGCGTTTGACAGAAATGGATGCGCTGGTGGCCTATCTGCAAATGCTCGGCACTCTGGTTGATGTGAACAGTGCTGCCGCTCAGGAAGAACTTGCTTCGGAGAAGGGCCGATGAACGACCATTCCACCTATGAGGCACTCCGTCATCTGGCAGACAGCTGGGGCCTGCTTGTCATGATGATTGTCTTCGTTGCCCTTTGTCTCTGGCCGTTCAGGCCCGGCGCAGCATCGCATAATGATGATGCTGCAAATCTAATCTTCAAGGATGACGACGATGGCTGAGAAGCGTCAGGATGATGTAACAGGTGTCGATTTTGTCGGCCATGAGTGGGATGGTATCGAGGAGTTGAATAATCCTCTGCCCCGCTGGTGGGTGTGGACATTTTACGCCACGATCGTGTTCGCAATCGGATATTGTATTGCCTATCCGGCCTGGCCACTGGTGCATCAGGCGACGGCTGGTGTTCTGGGCTGGTCCAGTCGCGGTGTTCTGGCCAGCGATATGAAAGCGGCTGATGCGGTGCGCAGCGAGGCCGTTAAAGGCATTATGGACATGCCAATTCAGAATGTTCCGCAGAACGAGCCGATGATGCGCTCTGCTATTGCCGGTGGCAGGGCGGCGTTCAAGGTCAATTGTGTGCAGTGCCACGGAGAAGGCGCGGCGGGCGGTAATGGCTACCCGAATCTCAATGATGATGACTGGCTGTGGGGCGGAAGCCTGCCTGCCATTGAACAGACGATTACCGATGGCATTCGCGATCCGGCTGATCCGGCCACGCGTAACAGCCTGATGCCCGCTTTTGGCCGGGATGGTATTCTGACTTCGGCGCAGGTATCGCAGGTGTCGGATTATGTGCTGTCTCTGTCCGGCAAGGCGCAGGCCTCTGCAGCAGGTGCAGAGATTTTCCAGGCCAATTGCGCGATATGCCATGGGGCAGATGGCAAAGGCTTGCGTGAGTTTGGTGCGCCGGATCTGACCGATGCGATCTGGCTGAATACATCGACACCGGGCCGCATGACCAAAGGCCAGGTCATGGATGTGGTGATCAATTCACGTCACGGTGTGATGCCGGCATGGAAGGGCAGGCTTGATCCGGTAACGATCCGGATGCTTGCACTTTATGTTCATTCGCTTGGGGGAGGCGAAGACTTCGTGGAGCCAGTAGCGCAGGAAAACGCGCAATCGGCTCCGGCGGAGGGTGCCAGTGAGCAACCCTGACAGCCCATCCCGATCGGCGGAACAGCAGGAGCTTTATGAAAAGCATGAGCCTGTCTTTAACAAGCGGGTAGACGGCCCATTCCGCCGGTTCAAATGGGCAATGCTGGTCATTACTCTGGCCATTTATTACATTACACCATGGATACGCTGGGACAGGGGGGCATATGCCCCGGATCAGGCGGTCCTGATTGATCTGGCCAATCGCCGGTTTTATATGTTCAGCATCGAGATCTGGCCGCATGAATTTTATTATGTAGCCGGTCTTTTGATCATGGCCGGGATCGGCCTTTTTCTGGTTACAAGTGTGGCTGGTCGCGCATGGTGCGGGTATAGCTGTCCGCAAACCGTGTGGACGGATCTTTTTCAGCATATTGACCGGCTGGTTGATGGAGATCGCAATGCCCGGATGCGCTTGCACAAGGCACCGTGGACAGCATCAAAAATTGCGCGACGATTGTTCAAATGGACGATTTATCTCACAATCGCATTCTGGACCGGCGGTGCGTGGATCATGTATTTTGCCGATGCGCCAACGCTTACACAGCAATTCTGGGCCGGGCAGGCGGCAACCACTGCCTATATAACGGTTGCAATTCTCACGCTCACCACCTTTATTTTCGGAGGTTTCATGCGTGAGCAGGTGTGCATTTATATGTGCCCATGGCCGCGTATCCAGTCGGCTATGCTGGATGAGAAATCCCTGCTTGTCACCTACAAGTTCTGGCGCGGTGAAAAACGCGGCAGCCTCAAGAAAGCTGCCAAAGAGCCTGAGATATATGGCGACTGCATTGATTGTAACCAGTGCGTTGCCGTTTGCCCGACAGGTTATGATATCCGCAACGGGCCGGATATTGCCTGTATCACCTGCGGATTGTGTATTGATGCGTGCGACAAGGTGATGCGGGAGGTTGGCCGTCCGCGCGGGCTGATTGATTATGCAACGCTGGAAGATTGCGAAGCCGAGAAGGCAGGCGGAGCGGCAAAGCCGGCATGGCGCGTCTTTCTGCATCCGCGCACTCTGATCTATACGGCAATCTGGGGCAGTATTGGTCTGGCCATGCTGTTTGTGCTTGGCAACCGCACACATCTGAGCATTTCAGCCGACCCTGATCGCAATCCGCCCTATATGCTGATGAGCGATGGCAGTATCCGCAACAGTTACACTCTGAAAATCCGCAATATGGAAAGCCGCCCTCGTGATGTCACTATTGCAATGTCCGGGATGGACAAGGCGCTGATGTGGACAGGTGATATGAATGCCGATGATGCCCGGCGGAACCTGACTGTAGACATTCCGGCAGATGTCATATTGCCGGTGCGCGTCTATGTCATTGCACCGCCCGGTTCTGCCAGCGAAAAGTTCACCCTGACGGCCCAGACCCGCGATTCAGAAGCGGAAAGCGATAGTGTCAGTGTTTCCTTTACCGGACCGGGAGACGAATGATGAGCAAATCATATCCACGTCAGTTTACCGGGTGGCACGCGGCGACCATACTGATCGCATTTTTCGGAGTGGTGATTGCAGTCAATGTGATCATGGCACGATATGCGATCAGCACTTTTGGCGGGGTCGTGGTAGAAAATTCCTATGTCGCCAGCCAGAATTATAATCGCTGGCTGGATGAGGCCCGTGCTCAAAAAGCTCTTGGCTGGCACGCTGTTACCACATGGCGGCCGGATAACCGGCTGGTTGTCGCGCTGAAAGGTGCGCCTGATAATGCTGTGGTTACGGCTGATGCGCGCCACCCACTGGGGCGCACGCCGGATCAGGCTCTATCATTTGCAGCCATTGGCAACGGGCAATATCTGTCTGATCAGGTCTTGCCTGATGGCCGCTGGACCTTGCGGATCGAGGTTCAGGCAGGCGACAATATCTGGCGGCAGGAGGAAGCGCTGCGGTGAAAAATGCGCTACCCCATATTGAGGATAATACTTCGCGCAAAAGTATTCTGGCCGTGCCGGGGATGCATTGCGCAGGCTGTATGAGCAAGGTGGAACGCAGATTATCGGCGATGCCGGGTGTCACACTTGCGCGCGTCAATCTTTCGTCCCGGATGGTGACGGTAGAGCATGATCCGGATGTGCAGACGCGGGAGTTTGTTTCTGCGCTGGATTCCATAGGGTTTGAATCGCAATTGCGTCGTGACGGGGCGATGCAGGCGGTTTCCAGTGTCCGTCCCCTGATCGGTCCGCTTGCCGTGGCATCCTTTGCCGCGATGAATGTGATGCTGCTGTCGGTCGGGGTGTGGTCCGGGGCACAGGGCGCAACAAAAGACCTGTTTCACTGGATTTCGGCTCTCATTGCCATTCCGGCCATTGCCTATGCGGGGCAGCCTTTTTTCCGTTCCGCCTGGAAGGCATTGCGCCATGGCCAGACCAATATGGATGTGCCGATTTCCATCGGGGTCATTATTGCCAGCGGTCTGAGCCTGTATGAAGTGATCACGCACGGGCCTCATGCCTGGTTTGAAGGCGTACTCATGTTGCTGGCCTTCCTCCTGATGGGGCGTGTGCTGGATGCCATGATGCGTGATCGCGCCCGCAGCGGGGTGGATGCCCTGCTCAGTCAGGCCGCACAGGGGGCCATGACGGTAGCGCGTGATGGCACCATGCAATGGAAAGATGCACCTGACCTGCAACCGGGAATGATCATGCGCGTCGCTGCGGGGGAGCGTCTGGCCGCAGACGGAAAAATCTGCACCGGGAACAGCCGCTTTGACCAGTCCCTGCTGACAGGTGAAACCACGCCTGTTCCCGCAGGCAGGGGGGATATGGTTCTGGCAGGGACGTTGAATCTGGATTCTCCGGTTGATGTATCCGTATCTCATGCCGGCCATGATACGACACTGGCGGAAATCGCGCGTCTGATGGAAGCTTCCACCCAGTCCCGTTCGCGCTATGTGCGGATTGCGGACCGTGCGGCAAGAGCCTATGCGCCGGTTGTTCATGCCCTTGCCGCGCTGACAGTCACGGGCTGGCTTCTGGCCGGAGCGGGATGGTATCATGCACTGGTTTATGGGGTATCGGTGCTGATCATTACCTGTCCCTGTGCCCTGGGGCTGGCGGTGCCCGTTGCGCAGGTGGTTTCCAGCGGGGCGTTGATGCGCGCAGGGATTATGGTCAAGGATGGCTCTGCGCTGGAGCGGCTTTCAAGCGTGGACCGTGCCTTGTTTGACAAGACCGGAACACTGACTACCGGACGCCCCGAACCTGACCCGGTTACTGTCAGATCCTTGCCGGAAGATGTGTCTTCTGTCGCTCTGGCGCTGGCAAGCAATAGCCGTCACCCGCTGTCTCGCGCATTATCAGATGCCTTGTCCCGTCTTGGGTGCAAGGCGGTAACGCTTGAGGATGTCGAGGAACGGGCAGGACAAGGGGTTTTCGCACATTATCGCGGTGAGCCGGTTGCTCTTCGTCGCCCTGAAATAGCAAATGGCGTGGCTGTCAGCATTGATATCGGCGCCAGTACCAGTTGGCTTGTGCCTTTTTCCGATCGACTGCGTCAGGATGTCGACAAAGCTCTGGCAGAGCTTGAGGCTCTGGATGTCGACAGTTCGATTGTATCGGGTGATAATGTGGCAGCGGTAGCGGATATTGCACGTAAAACTGGCCTGTTCTCTCAGGCTACAGCTTCTCCGGCAGACAAGCAGGAGCTGATTGCACGCCTTCGCGGACAGGGGCGGCATGTGCTGATGGTTGGGGATGGCCTGAATGACGGACCGGCTCTGGCGGCGGCGAATGTGTCCATGGCGCCAGGCTCTGCCAGTGATGTCGGGTTGCAGGCCGCAGATTTTGTGTTTTTGCAGGAATCCTTGCAGGCTGTGCCCCGATCTATCCGGGCATCACGCAAAACCATGCGCATTGTGCGGCAGAACTTTGCTCTGGCGATTGGTTATAATGTTCTGGCTGTTCCATTGGCGGTTGCAGGCCTTGTTACGCCGCTGGTGGCGGCTATCGCCATGTCAGCCAGTTCGCTGATTGTAGTGGCCAATTCCTTGCGTTTATCGCGTGCGGTAAAGTGAGCGGAGGCAGACAATGACCGGACTTGTTTTCCTGATACCCGTTGCACTGGGAATGGGCCTGATGGGCCTTGCAGGCTTTTTCTGGGCGGTTCGCTCAGGTCAGTTTGATGATCCGGAGGGGTCGGCAAACCGTATTTTTATGGATGATGAGGACAATTGACCATGGCTCTGGCCGCACAGGCTCTTTCGATACTGGCACTGGTTCCGGCTGCGGCGAATCCGTCCTTGCTCATGACCGAGGCAAGCACGCTGTCTGCAGGTTTATGCGGCACGGTGAATGGCGTTCTGATAGAAATCCCCCTCGGAGATCCGGTTCTTCCGGGCACGGTAGGAACAGCATGTTGCTCCAAAGGGTGTCACTCATCCTCGCGCAAAAGCGAAAAACGGGCTGCAGGATAAAACTGTCATACCGGATATACAGGCGCATGGCTGGTGCAGCATCAGCCTTGCCCATATGTGGATCATACATGGCATGGATTAGTCGAGGGGATAATGCGGGGTGCCTGCTTCCCCACGATGCAAGCACCCCAACGGCGAACGGCGAGCGAAGGGCTGGAATCGCGCCGAAGGCCATCGGATGACCTGCCGCGAGAAAAAGATGCTTTGGGTACCAACAAGAGTCTTTGCGTTAAATCAAATTGGTAGGGAGTTGCCCTTTTCCTGCGATGAATGCCCTTATCCGGTGTTTTATAACATCGCGAGTTAAAGTTGAATCATATGTGATTCTGTCACACGTCATCCCGCTCTTTATACTTTTGTTGTCGTGTGATTTTTTGACAAAAACCGGTGCCCACTTTTTGTCATAACACTCTAGCGATTCTGGCCAGGCACCCACAGGACATCCTGCCTGCCATTGTCATTCAGCTCGCGCGCCAGAACGAACAGATAATCTGACAGGCGATTGAGATAGGATAATGCTGCCGGATTGATTTTTTCTTTCCGGTCAAGCGCGACACAGCAACGCTCTGCCCTCCGGGTTGCGGCACGGGCAATATGTGCGCGAGCGGCCGCCTCATTGCCTCCGGGAAGAATGAAACTGGAAAGCGGTGTCAGCCTTTCATTGGCGGCATCAATAGCCTGTTCAAGCCATAAAACCTGCTCCCCTGTTATCCGCAACACCATGTCGGAGGGGGTAAAATCATCGCCGGGGGTTGCGATATCCGCGCCCAGATCGAACAGATCATTCTGGCAGCGATGCACTGCGCTGCCGGCATCGCCTTGCCCGGACAGGGCGGCTGTCAGGGCGAGTGCAAGAGAACCAAGGGCGCAATTGGCTTCATCCACACTGCCGATGGCTTCAAAGCGCAGATCATCTTTGGGTCGCCGTGATCCATCAACCAGACCAGACGTGCCAGTATCTCCCGTACGGGTATAAATCCGGTTGAGTTTGACCAAGAAACCGGGCCTATCGGCTGATGGCAAGCAGCAGGGCAACCACCAGAATGGCCAATGCCTGATATTTGATTCGAGCAAACATCATCCGGTTTTGCAAAAGC
>JBKEEC010000021.1:0-4022 GCA_047975785.1 Sphingomonadaceae bacterium
GAAGGGCACATTCCTCCTTTCGATCAATGATACCCCCGAAATCCGGCGAATATTCAGTGCATTCGCGATTGAGGAAGTGACAACAAGTTATAGCTTGTCATCGCGTAGCAACCCCAAAAGTGCGGCAGAACTAATCATCAGCCCCAAAGCCTGACAGTAATCCGGCGCGCGATCACCCGGCGCGCCGGACCTCCTTGCGCCAGACCTCCTTGCGCCAGACCCCTGCCGCGCGCTCGTCTCCCCACCCCGCCTGCACGCTAAATCTAACGTGCTTTACCAAAGTCGCATTTTTGGGATTATCAAACACACTTTCAAAGTGTGCAGGGTAGTGGTGTCGAAAGACATAATAAACATAACATCACAAAAACAGCCCCAAAAACGGCAGAAAACCGCCATCAATATATTAGGTTCCAGACCTAACAACGACATAACAATTGAATGAAGATTTCTTATCATACTGTAATTCAAGGATAAATTTACAATGCAAAATAAGAGAAAAAATTATAATCTGGTTATGTCTCGATAATGAAAAATATTGTGCCTTAACCCTTTGAAATTCAAAGAATGTTAGGTTTATTATGTCGCCGGTGGCCCCATAGCCATGCTAAAGAATATGCGCCTTGCATAGAAAATAATCATATTTTTGTTGGGTGCTATGAGTCCGCAAAATTCTATCAAACTCGCTGTCTGGATAGTTTGTGACACTCTGACACCATATCCTGCAACAGGGGTCGAAAGTTCGATCTGAACCTTTTGCGTATGTAAAACACGAACAAAGCGCGAATCATGCGCTTAACTTGAAGCAGGGAATAGCAGATATGTGTGTTGTGATGGCAGGGCCAGCGCCTTGACATCGCAGGGGTCGGAAGTTCAACTCTTCCTACGCCCACCATTTGACCTCTCGCAGTATTCAGGGCGTATGGCACGGTTAGCTGGTGCTGCCGCTTGCGCAGATACCACTTGCACAGACACCGCTTGCACTGAATGGCGCACCTGCTAAAGCCCGCAGGAACTTGGGAACAGGTAACAGGAAAATCATGGCAAAAATCAAGGTGGCAAATCCCGTCGTTGAAATTGACGGCGATGAAATGACAAAAATCATCTGGCAGTGGATTCGCGAAAGGCTGATCCTGCCCTATCTCGATATTGATCTGAAATATTACGACCTATCGATCGAGAAACGCGATGAAACGGATGATCAAATCACCGTTGATGCCGCCAATGCGATCAGGCAATATGGCGTCGGTGTCAAATGCGCCACCATCACCCCTGATGAAGCACGGGTGGAAGAATTCGACCTCAAGAAAATGTGGCGTAGCCCTAATGGCACGATCCGTAATATTCTGGGTGGCGTTGTCTTCCGTGAACCGATCGTGATTGACAATGTGCCGCGTCTGGTTCCCGGCTGGACCAGCCCTATTGTGGTTGGCCGTCATGCTTTTGGTGACCAATACCGTGCCACAGACACGCTGATTCCCGGCCCCGGCAAGCTTCGCCTGCTGTTCCAGGGTGAGGATGGAACAGAAATTGACCTTAACGTGTTTGATTTCCCCAGTTCCGGCGTTGCCATGGCGATGTATAATCTGGACGATTCCATTCGTGATTTTGCCCGTGCCAGCTTTGCCTATGGCCTGGATCGCAAATGGCCGGTCTATCTTTCCACCAAAAACACGATTCTCAAGGCATATGACGGGCGCTTCAAGGATCTGTTTCAGGAAGTGTATGACGCAGAATTTGCCGATCAGTTCAAATCTGCCGGTATTTTCTATGAACATCGCCTGATTGACGACATGGTGGCCGCCGCCCTCAAATGGAGCGGAAAATTCGTCTGGGCCTGCAAGAACTACGACGGTGATGTGCAGTCTGACATTGTTGCACAGGGTTTCGGCTCACTTGGCCTGATGACATCCGTGCTGATGACACCCGATGGCAAGACCGTGGAAGCAGAAGCCGCGCACGGCACCGTCACCCGTCACTATCGCCAGCATCAGGAAGGCAAGGCAACCAGCACCAACCCCATCGCCAGCATTTTCGCCTGGACACGCGGACTGATGTATCGTGGCAAGTTCGATAATACGCCCGATGTCGTCCGTTTTGCAGAAACGCTGGAAAAGGTCTGCGTCTCAACCGTTGAGCGCGGACAGATGACAAAGGATCTCGCCTTGTTGATCGGCCCGAACCAGAGCTGGCTCACAACCGAGCAGTTCTTTGAAGCGATTGTGACCAATCTCGAATCCGAAATGGCTAACTGGGCCTGACCGGATCAAATCAACCTGATATTCCTGACGCCCCGTTTGCAAATGCAGACGGGGCGTTTCTTTATGATCGTTATGATGAGGCAGATTCAGCATCCTGTTTCAGGGAATAGAGCAAATCCAGCGCCTCTCTGGGGCTAAGTGCGTCAATATCCAGCCCGGCAAGCCGGGCAAGCAAGGTAGATTCTGGCGATTCGTCATCAACTTGCTCACTTGTCTGCGCCGCTGCGAACAGAGGCAAATCTCCAAGGCCAGCCGCAAGGCCACCTGTTTCTGCCCGCCCCTGCTCCAGTTTCTCCAGCACAGCGCGCGCGCGTTTCACAACCGCCCCTGGCACGCCTGCAAGCTGGGCCACGGCCAGACCATAGCTTCGATCCGCCGGGCCGCTTGCAAGCTCATGCAGCAGGACAAGCTCGCCTTTCCATTCGCGCGCCCGCACATGATGCAGTGACAGGGATTCGCAACTCTCTGCCAGGCGGGCCAACTCATGGTAGTGGGTAGCAAACAGACAGCGGCTGCGGTTTTCACCGTGTACATTCTCGGCAACCGCCCAGGCCAGGGCCAGACCATCATATGTGGATGTCCCGCGCCCGACCTCATCCAGAATTACAAAACTGCGTTCTGTTGCCTGAGCAAGAATTGACGCCGTTTCCACCATCTCGACCATGAAGGTCGAACGGCCCCGCGCGAGATTGTCCGATGCCCCGACACGACTGAACAGCCTGTCTACAATCCCGATTACCGCGCGCCGGGCAGGTACGAAACCACCGGCCTGCGCCATCAGTACAATCAGGGCATTTTGTCGCAGGAATGTGGATTTTCCGCCCATATTTGGTCCGCCAATCAGCCACATGCGGTCCTCTGTGCCCAGCATACAGTCATTGGCAATAAACCGTTCCGCATTACGGGCAAGCGCCGCCTCCACCACCGGATGGCGTCCTCCTGCAATCTCCAGCACCGGCTGTTCCACAATTTCCGGTCTGCACCAGCCGCCTTCTGCGGCCCGCTCGGCCTGACCGGCTGCGACATCAATCCGCGCCATGGCCTCTGCTGTTCGTGCAATTTCTTCGCGACTTGCGCTCACAAGCTGAACCAGAGCTTCAAAATGCTCTTCCTCGCGCAAAAGCGCATGGCCGCCCGCCTCGGCAATCTTGGCTGCTTCCTCATGCAGGGTCACGGAATTGAAACGCACCGCGCTGGCCATGGTCTGGCGATGGGTAAAGCCGCTCTCCGGCGCCATCAGGCCATCCGCATGACGAGACGGAACCTCGATGAAATAGCCCAGCACCCCGTTATGCTTGATCTTCAGGGCTGAAATGCCGGTTTCTTCGCGATAGCGACTCTCCATTGCCGCAATTGCCCGGCGTGCATTGCCGGAAATAGCGCGTAGCTCATCCAGCGCCTCATCATAGGATTCGGCAATATACCCTCCTTGCGCCCGCTCGGTCGGAGGAGAAGGCACCAGCGCCGCCTGAAGCTGGTCTATCAAGGCACCATGTCCGCCCATTGCCGGAAGCAATTTCTCCAGCAAGGTCGGCCTGTCCTGCCTGGAGGCGAGCAATTCCTGAACCTTGCGAGCATCTGCCAAGCCATCTCGCAACTGGCCTAGGTCACGCGGGCTTCCGCGCCCGGCTACTACACGTCCCAGTGCGCGGGCTATATCTGGCATGGCGCGCAGGTCCTCGCGCAAATCAGCGCGCAGCAAAGGATCATTATGAAGCCAGCCCACCAGTGACAGGCGTTCATCAATCAAGGCCCTGTCCATCA
>JBKEEC010000322.1:0-16891 GCA_047975785.1 Sphingomonadaceae bacterium
AGCAGGCGCTGCACCCGTTCCCAGATGCCATAGCCCCACGGCTTGATAACCATGCAGCCGCGAACGCCTGATTCTTCGGCCATATCAGCCGCGGTAATTACCTCCTGATACCATTGGGCAAAATCATCAGCGCGCTTGTTGTTCAGCGCATGGCGAATATTCGTCAATGAAACTACTGCCTGTCTGCTGGAGCATTTTCACGAAAAAGTTGCGAGACTTTTTCAGTCGGAAAATGTGTTAAAACAAATGACTGCAACATTGTGAATGATCCAATATTCAAGCGCAATGCTGAAGCAGGATAATACGTTTTACGCCCTACCCCCGGTTGATGGCCAGAGTCGAGAGCCTATTGCTGCCCGCTACGCTATAACATCGCGAGGAAAGCTATAAAATATGCGCAGCAGACATAGATAGCCAGAAACTGTCAGACAGTATGCGCACAAAACCATGAAGGGCTACGTGCTCGCGCAAAGCCTATTTGTCGAGGTCATCCAGTTTTTTTTGCATGGCCGCCATCTGTTGGCGCAGAGTATCCAGCTCCTCATCCTTGGAGCTTGTGCCACTCTCGCTGGCGGAAGATTGTTTTTTAGAGCCTTGCGGCATCATTGCCTGTGCTGCTGCGCGGAAAACAGCCATATTTGTCTCGGCCATTCTGGCCAGAGGGTTGCCGGAAATCCCCTGCTCAAATGCTTCTTGCAGCTTTTCCTGATGCTCACGAAAATTGGCCATGCTGGCTTCAAGATAGGATGGCATCATAGACTGCATGGAATTGCCATACATAGAAATCAACTGACGCAGAAAACTCACCGGCAACATTTGCTGACCGCTTGCTTCTTCATCCATGATAATCTGTGTCAGGATAGAGTGGGTGATATCATCACCGGTTTTGGCATCCAGAACCTGAAAATCAATGCCTTCACGTGTCATGCTTGCGAGGTCATCAAGTGTAATATAGCTTGACGAACTGGTATTATAGAGCCGCCGGTTAGCGTACTTCTTGATAATTACCGTTTCGTCATCAGATTGTGCTTTCGCCATCATTGCCCCCGTCCAGGCTGCATTTTCATACAGGTTCCAAATACCTGCTTACAGCTTTTTAGCACGTGCAGCATGACAGTAGCAAGTGCAACATTTTATTGGTATCAGTTCCGAAAACGCTGCCCTGTCATGGTCAGAATCTCATATTGGGACAGCCCCGACTTCTGCGCGGTGGATGGCAGGTTCTGCTCAATATCCACCCAGTCTCCTTCCGAGATCGAAGGGCAACGGGAGCAATCAACCACTATCATATCCATGGATATCTTGCCCAGAAGCGGTAGCTCTGTTCCATCAAATCTAATTTGCGTGCTCCCGGCGCGGCACCGCAGCAGACCATCTGCATAACCGATTGCCAGAACCGCAGCTTCTGTATCCTGCGTTGCCGTCCAGCTGCCATTATAGCCTACAGATTCTCCGGCATTTACTCTCCGTCGCTGAAGAACAACGGACTGAGGATAGGCCACCTGCTGAATCAAACCATCAAGTTCAAGACGCGGGACACCCCCATACAATGCCAGCCCCGGACGGGTCTGATCAAATGCGTAGTCCGCCCCAAGGGCAATTCCTGCACTATTGGCAAGTGATCGCTGCTGCGCTGGTATCACAGTAGAAACATCCCTGAATCTTCGTAATTGCCGGTCATTCATGGCGCTATCTTCATCAGCAGACGCCAGGTGAGACATCAGGGTTTTTATCTGCAGGTTTCTGATCAGCGGAGCAGAAATATCCTCCATTTCCAACCCCAGGCGGTTAATCCCCGTATCAACCATAAGGTCACAGAGGCCTCCGCCTGAATCCAGCCACAAGCGGGCCTGATACAACGAATTAATGACTGGACGCACGCCTGTCTCACGCGCAAAAATCACATCCTCAGAGCTTACCGGCCCATGCAGAACCGAAATACTGTCTGCCGGAGCATGAAGCAATAAAGGCTGCACCTCGGACCAGTGGGCAACATAAAATTGCTGCGCACCGGCATCAAGCAGACAGGGCGCAACATGATCAATGCCCAGACCATAGCCATCTGCCTTTACTGCGGCACCAGCCTGCGCAGCGCCGGAAAGCCTGTCCATGACCCGCCAGTTATTTGCCAGTGCCTGTGTATCGACTTTCAGACGCAAGGCACGCTGTGCATGGTTACTGACTGTCATTGAAGTCTCGCGGCGGGCCATCAGGCAACCCCCACCATGCCACTACAAGCCCAAAGGCGACAACGACCCATGTATACCACAGACCTGAATAGGCATCCCCTGTAGAGGCCACAATGTAGCTTGCGATCAGGGGCAGAAATCCTCCCAGATAGCCTGCGCCGATATGGTAAGGAATGGACATGGAGCTGTAACGGATCTGTGGCGGGAACATTTCCGTCAATAATGCTGCGACGGAACCATAGGTCAACGCAGACAATGCCCCCAGAACACCCAGCAAAAGTATAATGCCTGCAGTTTGGGAAGCTGAAGGATATTGGCTTGCGAAGCTATAGCCATTTTCTTCCAGTCTTTCCTGAATATAGGCCTTACGGTCAACACCGTCATTTCCCGCAGCCATATCTTCTGTCCCCGGTGCGTTATGAAGCGGATAATCATTATCTCCGATATAGAGCTCCAGCTCCTGCCCCGGCCCTTCCACAGGCTGAATTGTGTATGGCACACCCAGCCCGGTAAGATCCTGCAGCACCTTTCCACATTCAGTTTTCTGCTGCTCGTCAAAAGGGCTGTAATGGCAGCCATGCCCGACAATCGTGACAGGCTCTGCCTCGGCATTTGCTTTCAGCCCAGGGTTTGCCAATGCCCCGATGCCCCAGAAAATCGGAAAAAGCAGCAGCAGGGACAGCACGGCACCGATAACCAGTGGTTTTTTCCGGCCAACCTTGTCCGACCATTTGCCAACCAGCAGATACATGGGCATGGACAACAGCCCGGCCAGCAACATGATCAGTTCGGTCGAGTTTTCATTGACCCGCATTGGCCCCCGGAGGAAAGACATGCCGGAGAAAAAAGCCGTATACCAGATGGTTGTCAGGATACCGGTTACGCCAAACAGGGCCACAAAAATGCGTTTCCTGTTCCCCGGATAGGTGAAACTTTCAACAAACGGGTTGCCCGACATTTCTCCCGCCTCTTTCATTGCCTTGAAAACCGGGCTTTCACTCAGTTTAAGGCGCATCCACAGGGAAATTCCCAGCAGAATCAGCGACAGCAGAAAAGGAACGCGCCAGCCCCATGCCACAAAGGCATCTTCCGGAATAAGCAAACGGCACGATACCACGACAATAATCGACAGCACAAATCCGCCCACGACACTTGCCTGAATAAAGCTGGTGTAAAATCCGCGCTTTTCCGGAGGGGCATGTTCCGCAACATAAATTGCTGCTCCGCCATATTCTCCGCCCAGCGCAAGCCCTTGCAAGATCCGCAACAGAATCACAATCAGCGGCGCAGCTATGCCAATTGATGCCGCACCGGGCACAAGGCCGACACCGGCCGTTGCTATACCCATCAGCGTGACTGTAACGAGAAATGTATATTTACGACCAAGCCGGTCTCCCAGATAACCGAACAGGATCGCACCCAGGGGGCGAAAACCAAATCCGACCGCAAAACCGGCCCAGACCAGCAAGATCTGTAAAGTCGGATTGTCGGATGGGAAAAACGCTGCGCCGATCAGTGCAGCGAGCGTTCCGTAGATAAAGAAATCATACCATTCAAAGACTGTCCCAGCCGATGATGCAGCGATGACCAGACGGATTTCCTTTTCGGTGGGTTCATGCATGACCACATCGGAAGATGCCATCATTAAATCCCTTTCCCTATATCACCGCTTGTCATGCGGTTGCTTGCGACCCGAATATTGTGTCTGAACATGCCTCTAGCCATGAGAAGGCAAGTTGCAAAGCGCATCTCTGGCTGCTCTCCACGGAAGAAGGATAGCTCCGTGACGGGCAGGATATTCCCTTGCCGGGACAAGATGCGGGAAACCGGCCCAATCCGGGGGCGGCGCATTTCCGCCCAGCCACTGTTTCAGATGGTGATAATCCCGCTCTAATCCGGCATTTCCCAGCCCCTTGGCCCTGCTGGCAAAAATAGCCGCAGATGCCTGCCCCACAGCACAGGATGCGACCTGCATTCCTGCCGTGCATATATTTCCTTCAGAATCCAGCTCAAGCCCGACACGCACTTTGCTGCCACAGG
Source organism: Sphingomonadaceae bacterium (assembly GCA_047975785.1). Classification (GTDB taxonomy): domain Bacteria; phylum Pseudomonadota; class Alphaproteobacteria; order Sphingomonadales; family Sphingomonadaceae; genus JACXVD01. The sequence continues at coordinate 4,230 of JBKEEC010000322.1, forward strand.
TTCGGGACAGTGCCTCTCCCTGCAAGGGCAACAGAGGGTCAAACGGATAACGGGCTAGCTCAACGGCCAGCGCCAGCAGACCAGGCGTATACAGCTTGTCCAGACCGGGTGCTGTTCCGGTCATGATTGCTGGTCCGATCTGGTTGCGCTGCCTGCCTCAAGATATTTTTGCCTCTCTGACAAGAGATTGACCAGCCCTTCAGAGCCGGCATTGACAAGCTGATAGCTACGGGCCTCCACGATCCATGCCGGACGTCCTGCCACCCCCCATACAGTATCATAGCCCAGCACCAGTATAGAAAATCCGATGACCACAACCAGCGAGCCTTTGATGGCTCCAAAGCCAAAACCCAGCACACGGTCAACGGGTCCAAGCAAAGAGTTGCGCGATGTTTCCCCCAGCTTGCTGGCAACAAATTTCACGAAAAGATAACTGAACAGCAGGATCATCAGAAAGGTGAACACGGCCGCCCCGGAACCGGAACCAATGTAAGGTTCAACCCATAAGGTAAGCGGTGTGTGGAGGTAGCGGATAGCAATAACAGCCACCACCCATGCGCCAAGAGCCAGCGCCTCCTGAACAAAACCACGGGCGAAACCGCCAATAGCAGCTATTCCGACAACAAACAGAACGAGGATATCAAAACCGGTCATTTCCTAATGCCGATTATTGCCTAACCATCACCTGGTCAACGAGATTGGCAAGCTGCCGAACTCCATGAAACGCAAAACCTGGTGATTTTTCCCCCTGTGCCGATGGCCCGAAACCTTGTGTAAAGCCCAATTTCTCTGCCTCACGCAAGCGTAATCCGGCATGTGCAACAGGGCGCACTTCTCCTGCCAGTGACACTTCGCCAAACCAGACACCGCGATTATCAAGAGGCCGATCGGCAAGGGCCGAGACCAGACTTGCTGCAACTGCCAGATCAGCGGCAGGGTCAGTCACGCGATAGCCTCCCGCTACATTCAGATACACCTCAGCCGAGCTGAAATTCAGCCCGCATCGGGATTCAAGCACGGCCAGAAGCATGGCGAGACGCCCGCTATCCCATCCGACAACTGCACGCCTTGGCGTAGCGCCAGATTGCAAACGGACAATCAGGGCCTGCACTTCAACCAGCACCGGACGAGTCCCCTCCAGAGCAGGAAAAACAGCACTTCCGGCCATTTCCTCTTCCCGGCCAGAAAGAAACAGGGTTGATGGATTGGGCACTTCTTCCAGCCCCTGTTCTGCCATGGCGAACACGCCGATTTCATCAACTGCGCCAAAGCGGTTTTTCAGGGCACGCAAAATACGAAACTGATGGCTTCTCTCTCCTTCAAAACTCATCACCACATCTACCATATGCTCAAGCACACGCGGACCGGCAATGCTGCCATCTTTTGTCACATGGCCAACCAGCACCAGTGCAACATTGCGTTCTTTGGCGAAACGAATCAGCTCAAAAGCACAACCGCGCACCTGGCTAACCGTGCCCGGAGCACCTTCTATAGTATCGGAAAACATGGTCTGGATGGAATCAATCACCAGCAGGTCAGGCGCCTCCATTGATGCCAGCGTGCTGAGAATATCCCTCGCCGAAGTTGCTGCAGCAAGACGGATCGGGGCATCTGCCAGCCCAAGGCGTGACGCGCGTAGTCGCACCTGCCCCGCCGCTTCTTCACCGCTGACATATACGGATTGCCCACCGTTTCGCGCAATATGGGCCGCCGCCTGTAACAGCAGGGTCGATTTGCCAATGCCGGGGTCTCCTCCCATAAGAATGGCGGAGCCGGGCACCAGTCCGCCCCCCAGAGCGCGATCAAACTCGGCAAGACCACTGGGCCGACGTCGCAAAGGCTCTGACGGAGCATCGAGCGATACGAAGTTGACCTTTCTCCCGCCATTCGACAAATCATGCTTCATCGAGAAAACGCTTTTGGGGGCTTCTTCCACCAGCGTATTCCATTCCCCGCAATCAGCGCATTGCCCCTGCCAACGATGTGAAACCGCACCGCAAGCCTGACATGTATATTGACGTTTGACCTTTGCCATGGGGATTACTAACCGGAACATAGGAGGAACGCAATTGCGTTTTGATAATTTGCACGCCACTAGTGAATCATGCGCCAGAAAGAACTGAGGATCGCGCTTGTCTGCTACGGAGGGGTGAGCCTGGCAGTCTATATGCACGGCGTCACCAAGGAGTTGTGGAAGCTCGCCCGGGCAAGCCGCGCTTTCCATGCCGATGAACCGCGTGCAGAAGGCGCACAGGGTGTATACCGGGACTTGCTTCAGAATATAGAGGATGAGCACCAGATCAAACTGCGCGTTCTGCCTGATATTCTGGCAGGAGCCAGCGCAGGAGGAATCAATGCGGTTTTTCTGGCACAGGCCATATATTCGGGCCAGTCTCTGGAGCCACTGACCGAATTATGGCTTGAAAATGCGGATGTCGACAGGCTGACCGATCCGGACGCCAAGCCCTGGTCACGGTTGAACAAATCCTGGGCAATGCCGCTGGTATGGTGGCTGCTGCGGCGCCCGGGAAATGCTTTTTCCGACAGTGTTGCTCCTGAAACACGTGAAGAGGTGCGCAGCAAGGTTTCCCGTCTGATCCGCTCACGCTGGTTTCAGCCGCCTTTTTCCGGCCCTGGCTTTTCCCGCCTTATTGCCAATGCCCTGCAGGCAATGGCCGATGAGCCGGTCAATGCACCGCTTCTTCCACCACGTCACCCGCTGGACCTGTTTGTTACAGCCACTGACTTTCGTGGCTATCTGGAGGTATTAAGGCTCAACAGCCCGCCTTTGGCCGAAGAAAGCGAGCACCGCCTTCCCATAGACTTTCAGGGGCTTACTCCTGTTAAGGGAGGTAAAAATCTCGCCAACCCGCTGGAACTGACACTGGCTGCACGGGCCACAGCGAGTTTTCCCGGTGCTTTTCCCCCGCTGCGGCTGGATGACATTGATTTGCTAGGCAGGCAAAGGAACATCAAATGGGAAAATCGCACATCATTTTTGCAACGTATCATGCCCGTTCATATGCGTCAGAACACGGCGGATACAGTTTCCCTGATTGACGGTTCCGTATTGATCAACGCCCCCTTTGCAGGAGCCATTGCAGCACTAAAAGGCAGACCGGCCCAACGCGAGGTGGATCGACGCTTTGTTTATGTTGACCCGCGACCTGACCGTTTCGGCTCGCTGCGAACAGATGACGAGCGCAAGGTGGGGTTTTTTTCTGCGATTTTCGGGTCGCTTTCCACCATTCCTCGTGAACAGCCCATTCGGGACAATCTTGAAGAGCTCGATCGCCAGTCCCGTGAGGCTGAACGACTGGGCCTGATTGTCAACGCCATTCGGCCGGATATTGAGCAGACCGTCCAGAAACTGTTTGGGCGCACCCTGTTTCTCGATCGCCCGACCCGTCGGCGTTTGCGCAACTGGCGGCACAAGGCGCAGCAGGCGGCAGCAATTCAGGCCGGCTATGCTTTTCACGCTTATGCACAGGCAAAATTATCCAGTATCATCCAGGAGCTTGCCTTCGTAACATGTGATGCCGCCCCCAATCTGCAACCCCACGACGAGGAAGCAGTTGAAATGGTGCTACGTGCCGAATTGCAACGCCAGGGCATAGACCATCTGGCCGCAGAAAAAGGTGGCGCCAGCGAGGTCGCTATTTCATTTTTCCGCACGCACGACATTGGCTTTCGTATTCGCCGCCTGCGCCTGATAGCCCGGCGCCTGTCCCGTGAATGGGAGACGGATACGGATATAGACGAAACTGCACGTGATGCGGCGCAGGACCGGATCTTCTCTATTCTGTCCCTCTATTTTGCACGGGAGCAAACCACCACGCTGGGGCCGGGATTTCCTGCGCTGGCCTCCAGAGTATTTGAACAGCCCGGCCCCGTGCTGGATATGCTTGCACAGACGAGACTTCTCCCCGAAATTGATGAGCAGGCGGAAGCCATGCTGGCCGAGGCCCTTGAGGACATGCCCGCTACTTTACGGCGCCATGTTTTACTCGCCTATCTTGGTTTTCCCTTTCATGATGTTGCAACCCTGCCTTTGCTCGGAGAGGCTGGCCTGACCGAGTTCGATCCGGTCAAGGTAGATCGTATCAGCCCTGATGATGCCCGTTCCATTCGTGACGGGGGAACCCAGGCGACCTTACGAGGCATTGAATTTTATAATTTCGGTGCTTTTTTCAGTCGCGCCTATCGGGAAAATGATTATTTATGGGGGCGGTTACATGGTGCAGAACGCATGGTTGATCTGGTATTTTCGACAGTCCCGAATATGGATGATGACCAGAAAATCCGGCGGTTCAAACGCGCCCTGTTCCTTGCCATACTAAGTGAAGAAGAAGGCCGTCTCCGGGCAGAGCCGGGGCTGATCAGACAAATCCGACGAGAGGTTGAAACCCGACTTGGGCAAGGCTGAAGGGTTGGACCGGCCCTGTTCTGCCTCAGGCAATCTGGACTAACTTGTTAGACAAGAGCAAAAATCACATTATGGACCTTGAAATCGACGTTGAAAAATGGCCGGACGGGCCATGGGCCGTGCTCTCCGAAGAAGCAGCACAAGCCGCGATTTCCGTTGCACCGGAGTTGGCTAACCAGAGGCTGTCTGTCAGTATTCTGTTCACTTCGGATGAAGAAATTCACATTCTCAACCATAAGTGGCGTGAGAAAGACCAGCCAACCAATGTTCTGTCATTTCCCATGCTTGAGCGCGATGAAATACTGGCATTGTCACCCGCAGGCCCACCCGTTCTGCTTGGTGATATTGTTCTGGCATCAGAAACCTGCGCACGCGAGGCACAGGAAAAATCTGTTTCCCTCCCCGCACATGCGGCACATCTTGTCATTCACGGATTTCTTCATCTGGCCGGCTATGATCATGTTGATTCTGTTCATGAAGCAGAGAAAATGGAAGCACTGGAGACAATGGCGCTTGCGAAAATGGGTATCGCTGCCCCATATGAAGAAGACAGAATTCAGGAGAGTGACTGACGGCCATGGCCGATTCCCCCCCCCCAACCGGAGAGCCTGAGCGAAAAAGCGGCATATGGTATGCCATCCGGAAATTTTTTGATGGCTATGCTTCAGGCCGCTCCCTGAAGGAGCAACTTGAGAGCGCCATATCAGAGCATGAGGAAGAAAGCCGCGATGATGATGAAACATCGACATCCAATGGCGACCTGTCCTCCATAGAACGGCAAATGCTGCGCAATCTGCTGCATTTTAGCGAATATGATGCAGATTACGTCGCAATTCCTCGCGGTGAGATTATCGCCATGCCTGCCAGTGCGAGCTGGACAGAACTGGTCGCAGGTTTTGCCGAACACGGACATTCCCGTATGCCAGTCTATCGCGATACACTCGATGAAGTGATCGGCATGATCCACATAAAGGATGTCTTTCCTTATCTGGCCAATGGCGCGCCTCCACCGGATGACTGGACCATATTGTTGCGTGACCCTCTCTACGTCCCGCAGACCCGTAATGCGATTGATGTTCTCGCGGATATGCGCGCTCGCAGGACACATCTTGCCATCGTGCTGGATGAATATTCAGGCGTTGATGGTATGATTACCATTGAGGATCTGGTTGAAGAGATTGTCGGAGACATTGAAGATGAGCACGACGACGCCCCTCAGGACCTGCTATTACCGATAGATGGCGGCATGTGGGATGCTGATGCGCGTGTAGAACTGGAAGATGTCGCCGAGACAATCGACCCCAGACTGGCCGAAGTGGATGAGGCTGTCGATACATTGGGTGGGTTAACTTATGTTCTGGCCAATCGCGTGCCCCCTGTTGGAACGGTTGTCAGTCACCCAAGCGGCTGGCAAATCGAAGTCACTGCAGGCGATTCAACCCATGTAAAGCGCCTGCGCCTGCACCCGCCTGTTCCTGATGCCAGGCCAGGTAATGAATGATCCATTAATGGGAATAGTGGTAAACAAATATTATCCAAAAATACCTTCGCATGTGCAAAAAACAAACTCGACACAGGCGGATATAGTAATATCTTGACCCGGCAATGCCTCTTCGACGCCTCCCCCCGCTTCGCTCTCTGGAAGCCTTTATGCGTGTTGTACGCCTTGGCTCTGCACGCGCTGCAGCAGAAGAACTGCGCATCAGTCCGTCAGCGCTTTCCCGCCGTATCTCGGCGCTGGAAGATTTTATCGGCAAGAAACTGTTTACCCGTGCCCGGCAGACCATGCGACTGACGGATGAAGGCACAGCCTTCTACAATGCGGTGGAGCCGCATTTCAATGCCTTGATCAATGCTGTTGAATCCCAATCTGAAGATCTGTTTCTGTTACGGCTTCATCTTGGTGTTTTACCACTATTTGGTGGCCAGCGCCTTTTTCCCAGACTGCGTGAATTACGCACATTACACCCCAGACTTCGCATTGATATTGACACTGGCCCTCACTTGCTTGACCGGGTCGGAGATACACTTGATGCAGCAATAGTTCTTGCGAAAGAGCCTGATCAGGCCCTGCACGCAGTCCAGCTTGATCATAATAACGTATTCGCAATCTGCAGTCAGGAACTCGCAGAGGAGCTTGGCTCACAGCCTGATGCGGAAAAGCTTTCCCAGCAGACCTTTCTTGTTCACCTCGAATTGCCAGACAGTTTTTCAGCATGGAAAAAGGCTTTGGGCATGGCAGATCTCGAAGTAGCGGCAATTGATCATTATGATTCCGGCCAGCTCATTCTGGAGGCTGCCGCACAAGGTCTGGGTGTTGCGATCATGCATGATGATCATTACCGCCGGGCGCATGATCCCAGAATTGCAAGGCTTTACGACTTTGAGATAAAAAGCCCCTATAGTTACTGGTTCGTGTGTGAGCCGGGCGCCTTGCAACAACGACCTGTACGCATGTTTCACGACTGGCTGGTTGACGCGGCACTCTAGTTATTGCAGCCTCGGCTCACTTTCCGGTTTCATCCGGTCATAAAACGGGGATTTATGATATTGAGTGCGAAGATATGTCAGGGTTTCTGAATGGCTCGCGCGGAATAGCACTGGTTATTCTGTTCCTTTTCATCCAGTCAGCCGCACTCTATCTGTCCATTGAAGTCGCTTCATTTCAAAAGATTTCAGTATTCTGCACCGCCCCGGCATCAAATACTCTGGCAATTCTTTTTACTTTCCTGCACTTGCTATTTTTTGCTCTGGCCTTTGTCGGTATCGCATCACTCTGGTTTGCCAGACTCCGCCCGTTTTATATCGGATTTCTCTGTGCAGGGCTGGCATTACTGCCGATTCAGGCTCACTTTGTGGGGGAAGGCACATTCTGGTGTGACTTCCCATGACCTGATTATTTTATCTGCACACGATATCTTATCTCAAATGAAGATGCAGAAAAGCTGCCTGTGTTCATCGCACCTGCAGGGCGGATACAGATGAACCGGACATCCGGATCATATGTTCCTGTCAGGGAATCCGTGCAGGCTGCAAAGCTTGTTGGTGCCGTAGTCGATTTGGAATATCCGACATCACTGGCCGAACTGAATGTCAGCCCTGAATCTGAATCGACAAAATGAACAGGACCGCTTCCCGCTCCTGCCATATCACCTGTAAACAGGCTTACCAGTGGGGATGCACCGGATGGAGAGGCTGGAACGGGAATCCTGTCAACGATGAACAGGCTATCTGTATCAACCGGTTTTGATCCGGTATTCTCGACTGTGATAGTGTAAATCATGTCTGCTTCAGGCAGGGCAAAGCTGCTGCTGCTATCTGCCGGGATATGGGATGTTTTGCTCACACCAACCGAAGCATCCTGATTATCCCTGAATACCCAATAGGCCACTTGCTCATTAGCATGTGATCTGGATGTATCTCCGGCTACGGTTTCCTCATCAATCGCCAGATTGATTCTGTTAGCGGGTAGTGGATCTGCCCCGAACAGGACTGCCCAGCCTCCCTGTCCGCCATTTTCAGAATTCTGGGTCACAATACCCAGATCAAAATCACCACTGACAGTATAAATATGCGGAGCAGAATTGCTTACCCCTCTGACAGAATTCGATCCACGACCGACCAGAAAAGCCATGTCATTGGCAGAGCCGCCACCGCTCTCTGCCACGATATAACCCAGAGTTTCCGCGCTGCGCGTCTGGTTGATCTGGCCAACATGCTTGCCAACACAGACGCGACCATTATTAAATGGCAGGCCGTTCCTTTGAGCGCAATTATTGGTCCAAAAAGCGCTAGGCCGACTATCATTGAAAGACATGACCTGCCCCAGCACAACCGGGCTGGAATAGGATTGGCTGACAGCACTGGTGACCTCTTCAGTGTTTGGAGCATTCCAGTTATTGGGCCATGTATTGCCCGATGTTCCACTCGAAGTTACGCGGCGTGCTTCATATTTCAGTCCGCCTGCAGTTGTGTGGGCCCCTTCTTCGGACACAACGCAAAATACCCGTCCTGATGTAAAGCTATAGCCGGGAGAAAATTGCTGTATTCTCACCTGAAAACTGTTTGCACCCGTGCTCTGAATACGCGGGACGGCATTTGGTGACGTTCTGGAAGGCAGGTTATAGGTGCACACAACAACCGGATCAGTATAGGTGTTGAGCGTGTTAACGGTCGTCCAGCCCGATCCGACTGACACATCCATCACTTCCAGCTGCTCGGTCAGTTGCTGTGCCGATGCAGGATGAGCCAGCCCTATTCCAGACATAGCGACCAGAATGGCAAATGCGCCTGTCAGAAAACCATGTCCCGGTCGAATGACCAGACAATATATATGCAACCCCCACTCCACCAGGCCCCCTGCGATCTCGAAATGTTAAAATCGCGAAAAACCTAGGATATATTGGTTAATTATACATTAGGGAATTGACAAAAATTGTAAAACTGAAAATCCTTATAAAAAACAAAGCCTCCCTTTCGAAAAATACGAAGAAGAGGCTTTGTCTGTAAAAGAATTTATAAAAATATTACTCAGATTTTTTCAAATTAACTTATCGTCGCTTTGACAATTACACCGGGATCACGAGGAGGTTCACCCGTAGGTAATCCGTCAACAAACTCCATGCCGCTTTCCACTTCACCCCATACGGTATATTGCCGGTCAAGGAATGAAGCATCATCAAAGCAGATAAAGAACTGGCTATTGGCCGTATGCGGCGCGCTGGTGCGAGCCATGGAACAAACACCACGCGTATGAGAATGATCATTAAACTCGGCCTTGAGGTCAGGCTTGCTGCTCCCCCCCATGCCGGTCCCGTCCGGACAGCCACCCTGCGCCATGAAGCCAGGAATAACCCGATGGAACTTTACACCATCGTAAAACCCTTCACGCGCAAGTTCTGTGATCCGCTCAACATGGCCAGGCGCGAGGTCCGGACGTAATTTGATGACGACATCGCCACCTGCACCACCACCATTATCCAGCGTAAGAGTCAGTTTTTCATCAGCCATTGGAAATCTCCTGTTTATCGGGTTGCGATATAGGACTTCTTTGGCGCTTGTCACCCCACACTTGCTTTTGAAACCAATCCCCCTAGAGCGGGCACATGACGGAGTTTATCGACGATCCCGAAACAAAACTGGACGCGCCTCCTCCTCCAGAGGAAGGCGGTCGTCCGGATGACCGGGTCGATGATGACAGGCATGACGAGGAAAACCGTCTCAAACCGGCATTTGTCCGTTCGGTGGCAGATGCGATTGAAGATGATGACAATAACCGCGCCTATGAACTGGTAGAACCGCTCCATCCGGCTGATATCGCCGATTTGCTTGAATTGCTGGAGCGCGAGCAAAGACAAAAACTTGCCGCTGCCATCACCGACCTCATGAGCGGTGACGTGATTGCAGAACTGAACGATTATGTTCGCGAGGACATGATGGAAGCCCTGCCGCCCGAAGCGGTTGCAACCATCTCCGAACAACTGGAAACCGATGATGCGGTCCAGTTGATTGAAGATCTTGAGCCGGCTGACCAGCGCGCCATTCTGGCCGAGCTTGAACCGGATGACCGGGCAGCCATTGAAAGCGCCCTCGCCTACCCCGAAGAAACTGCCGGCCGTCTGATGAGCCGCGAGGTGGTCGCAGTTCCCGAACATTTGACCGTAGGAGATCTGATTGATTTTCTACGTGAACGCGGCGATCTTCCCAATGATTTTCTCGAAGTGTTCGTTGTTGACCACAAGCATCATCCGGTTGGAACCTGTCAGCTAAGCTGGATTTTGCGCACCCCGCGGCGTATCGCCCTGTCGGATGTTATGAAACGTGACCAGACCCTGATCCCTGTTACGATGGATCAGGAAGAACTGGCCCTTATGTTTCAGAAATACGGGCTTATCTCTGCCGCTGTAGTTGATGAAAGCGGTCGTCTGGTGGGTCAGATGACCGTGGATGATGTTGTGCATATCATTCAGGAAGAAGCCGGAGAAGATGCTCTTCTGCTTTCAGGAGCGGGTGAAGGTGACATCAACGAACCCATCGCCGATGCCTACCGCTCCCGTGTGCGCTGGCTTATCGCCAATCTTGGCACAGCATTGATTGCAAGCCTGATCATTTCCCTGTTCGAAGGCGCTATAGAAAAGCTGGTTGCTCTGGCTGTTCTGATGCCCATTGTTGCCAGCATTGGCGGAAATGCAGGAACTCAGACTATGGCAGTGACTGTTCGCGCCATTGCAACAAATCAGCTCACACGTTCCAATACCGGGCGTATTCTGTGGCGTGAAATGCGTGTAGCACTCCTGAATGGTGCTACCGTCGCCCTGCTTATCGGTGTGGCAACCACCATTATTTTTACACCAACACTGGGAATGGTGATCGGGCTTGCTGTTGTCGTCAATATTATTACCGCAGGGCTGGCAGGTGTCATGATCCCGGTAATTTTTGAACGCCTTGGACAGGACCCGGCAGTAGCAAGTTCTGTATTTGTGACCATGATCACCGATTCAATGGGCTTCTTCGTATTTCTCGGCCTTGCGGTTCTGAGCGGACTCGCCTGATACAGACCGCGTCAGCTTCCAGCCAGATTGGCTGTTCCGCCCGGTTAAAGGTGACTCACAGGAATGCCGGAATGACCGAAGAGGGGGGGGAGCGGACGTTCCGCTGCGATGGACTGGGCTGTTGAAATTCACGCTTCCACAGAATGTAACGGAACTGTAGAGTCCGGAAGTCGGGATAGAGCGACCTCTCGGTCAGGCAGTTGACGCCCAAGTGTTGCCTCGTGGTTCCGCCGTTTGGCGGATGCTTTTTTGCGAGGTGCCCAGATGAAGAGCGTGTCCGCTGCCAATCCATCCTTCACCCACTTGCTGCGGGTTTTTCTGCGCATTGGTTTGCTCAGCTTTGGCGGGCCTGCCGGGCAGATCGCATTGATGCACCGCGAACTCGTGGAGGACCGGCATTGGATCAGCGAGGATGGCTATCTCCACGCGCTGAACTTCTGTCACCTGTTGCCGGGGCCTGAGGCGCAACAATTGGCGACCTGGATAGGCTGGCGACTTCATGGCTGGCGGGGTGGATTGGCGGCGGGGCTATTGTTCGTCATTCCCGGCGCGCTGGTCATCCTTATGCTGTCGATGCTCTACGCGGTCGCTGCGAACCTTGACTGGTTCGACGCCTTGTTCCTTGGAGTAAAGGCTGCGGTACTGGCGATTGTGGTGCAGGCACTTGTCCGCATTGCCGGTCGCGCACTCAATACCGGGTTCAAGAAAGGGCTGGCGGCAGGGGCCTTTGTCGCGCTTTTCCTGCTCGATCTGCCGTTTCCACTCATCGTGCTGGGAACCGGCGGGATTGGTATGGCGGTGGCGGCGTTTCGGCCAGACTGGCTTGCGCTCAAGCCCGGCACAGGCGCGGCGCCTTCCGGTCCACGGCCCTGGGGCAGCACTTTGCAGGCCGTGGCAATCTGGGGCGTGATCTGGGCGGCGCCGATGGTGCTGGTCGCGGCAACGCTGGGCTTCGACCATGTGCTGTGGGATATCGGAACCTTCTTCTCCAAGCTTGCGGTTGTGACCTTTGGCGGGGCCTATGCGGTGCTGGCCTATATGGCGCAGGAGGCCGTGCAAGGCTTTGGCTGGTTGCATCCGGGCGAGATGGCGGATGGGCTGGGGCTTGCCGAGACCACGCCGGGACCGCTTATCATGGTGACGCAGTTTGTGGGCTATCTCGCTGCCTGGCGTGCGCCCGAACCGTTCACGCCTTTTGTTGCCGGACTGCTGGGGGCCGGGCTGACCACCTGGGTGACTTTCGCACCATGCTTCCTGTGGATCTTCGCCCTGGCACCGTGGATTGACCGTCTTGGCCATGCGGTGCGGCTGAAAGGTGGGCTTGCAGCTGTGACAGCGGCAGTGGTCGGGGTGATTGCCAACCTTACCGCGTGGTTTCTGCTTCACGTCCTGTTCGCCAGTGTGGGCGAAATCCGGGTGGGATTATTGCGGCTTTACACGCCCGACTGGACCAGCTTTGACTGGCGCGCAGGCGTGCTGGCCGCTCTGTCATGCGCGCTGGTATTTGCCGCAAAATGGCCGGTGACAAGAGTTCTGGGCCTCGCGGCTGTGGGCGGCTTGCTGTTGGGCATGGCAACATGATGTGGTTTGCTGCCGTCAATCTATACGCACGTGCGCGCCGTGGACTGCATGCATTATGCTCAGAACACCCGCAACAAATGCGGAAGAAAACCAAAGCCAGACAA
>JBKEEC010000323.1:0-3985 GCA_047975785.1 Sphingomonadaceae bacterium
GCCATGCCATTACGGGACTTTATCGATACTGGTTTCATCGGTGGCGGCTGCATGCTGTTTGCCGCGGGTCTGGTGATGGTGGTCTGGCCGCGGATGTTTCGCTGGGGGGTCATCATGTTCCTGCTGGCTGATGCCCTGTTCCTGACCCGGATCTTTCTGCGCCGGGACATCGTCGAATTTATCGAGCAGCAAAGTCACTATGCGGCGATGATCGATGGCATGGGCCGGGATGCGGCCCGCTTCTTCACCATACTGGCCGCGGTCACGATCATCGCCTTGGTGTTGGTCCTGCGTGCCGGGCTGTTGGCGTTCTTTGGCTCCACATCCACCGCAAATGCTCGACATCCGTCCCGTCGTCATGCGGATTATCCGTCGGATGATGAGGAGCTCGAACCCGAGGTGGATGACGTTCCAGTGCGAGATAAAAAAGGTCGTAACAAGCGGTTTCGGGTACACGACTACCTGGAACAACTTGAATCCCAGCAGCCGATGGATCGGCGGTAATTTTCCCCTCAGCTTGTTGCAGGTCTGAATCTGACCTGCCGTGTGATATTGACGATGGATGCTCATAAGAAACAACCTTTACCGGCGATCACGCTGGCGGCTATCGGTGTCGTGTATGGCGACATAGGAACTAGCCCGCTGTATACCTTCAAAGAGTGTTTTTCCCCGCATATCGGTTTGCAGCCGACGCAGGCGGTGGTATTTGGTTTTCTGTCGCTGATCTTCTGGTCACTGATCCTGATCGTTTCAATCAAATATCTGTGTTTTGTCTTGCGCGCCGACAATCGTGGTGAAGGTGGGATATTGACGCTGATGTCATTAGCCGGCCGCAATACCCCGCCAAATATGACCACGCTTTTATTGATCCTCGGGCTGATCGGTGGCGGCTTCTTTTATGGCGAGGTGGTTATTACACCCGCCATGTCGGTACTGTCGGCGCTGGAGGGGCTACAGGTTGTGACTCCGGCATTGACGCCCTATATCCTGCCGGTAGCTATCGCCGTGCTAACGCTGCTGTTCTTCATTCAAAAGCACGGTACGGCCAAGGTCGGTCGCCTGTTTGGCCCCGTCATGTTGATCTGGTTTGTCTCGCTTGGATTACTGGGCGCCGTCTCCATCCTCAAGCATCCGCAGATTCTGGCGGCGTTGAACCCGATGTGGGGGCTGCATTTTTTCGCCGAGCATAAATGGATCGCGTTTGTGGCGCTTGGCTCGGTCGTGCTGGCCATCACCGGCGTCGAGGCCCTGTATGCCGATATGGGGCATTTCGGTCGTTTACCAATTCGTATCGCGTGGTTTGCGATCGTGCTCCCTGCCTTGTTGTTGAACTATTTCGGCCAAGGTGCCTTGTTGTTGCACAATCCGGCCGCGGTGAATAATCCCTTCTTCAATCTGGCACCGGGCTGGGCACTGGTTCCACTGGTTATTCTGGCTACGCTGGCGACTGTGATTGCGTCGCAGGCGGTGATCTCCGGTGTCTTCTCCTTAACACGACAAGCGGTACGGCTGGGCTACCTGCCAGGCATGACGATCAAGCACACATCGGAAAGCGAGGCAGGGCAAATTTATCTGCCGTTCATTAACTGGATGCTGTTTGCCGCAGTATTGGTGGTGGTCGTGATTTTCCGCGAGTCGAGCAATCTGGCGGCGGCATACGGTATTGCAGTCACGGGGACCATGGTGATCACCACACTGCTGGTCTGTTCGGTGGCCAGATATAACTGGGACTGGAATCCGCTACTGGTGCGCGTGATGCTGGTCTGCCTGTTGATTATTGATGTGCCGTTCTTTGCGGCAAATGTCCTGAAGTTGCTGGCGGGTGGCTGGTTACCGTTGGCATTGGGCTGCGTGATGTTCACCGTGATGGCGACCTGGAAGTGGGAGCGATTCCTGTTGTTCCGCCAGTTGTCTCGGATGAGTATGCCGCTGGATGCATTCATTCTGTCGTTAAACAAGGACAAACCGGTTCGAGTTCCGGGCACGGCAGTCTATATGGCACGAACTCAACACGGCGTTCCATTGGCGCTGCTACACAATTTGAAACATAACAAGGTGTTGCATGAGCGAGTGGTGATCATCTCGTTCCGCACACAAGATGTACCCTATGTGGAACCCGATCAGCATATCGAGATAGAGCAGTTATCGGATAATTTCTGGCGTATCTATGCCACCTATGGTTTCCACGAGACACCTGATGTCGAGGAGGTTTTCCGCCGATGCGCCCAGAAGGGGATGAACTTCAGTTTGATGGGGACCTCTTTCTTCTTGTCGCGGGAGACGCTGATTCCACAACGCCGCTCCTTCTTGGCGATGTTGAGAGTGAAGTTGTTCATTTTGCTAAGCAAGAATTCATTACGGGCGAATGATTTCTTTCATATCCCAGCCAACCGTGTAGTGGAACTGGGTGTGCAGGTAGAATGTTAACGCAATATATGATGTCACAAATAGACGAAAGGGTGGCTTAGCCACCCTTTGTCATTCACGCCTTCACGATTCGGGTGATATTCAACCGTTGCATATCCGGGCGTAACTGACCCGCCGCAACATTGCGAGCGATAGCCTGGTAGCGGTTTTTACAGCCGGTTTTGCGGATTGCGCTATTCAAGTGGAAGTTGACTGTGCGCTCAGTGATCCCAAGGATGCGGGCGGCCTCCCATGAGGTCTTGCCTTCGCTGACCCAGAATAGACACTCTCTTTCTCGATCGGATAATCGAGGATGTGGCGGAGTGAGCAGATCGCATGCCTTATTGAAGAGATAAGGTAACAAGGGGCTGATTAGCTCGAGAGTCGTTAAAAGTTCACCGTTGGCCTCTCGTCGGCTCAGATGCATCATGCCATGATGGCCTTGACCGCTATGTATCGGCAGCGTCATTCCTTCGGCCATGCCGTATTCACTTCGTAAAGCCATCACGGCAGAAGCATTCGCGGAAAGGTTCTTTTCATACTCACCAATTTCGTCCCATAAGATGGGCTGACTTAAGCGGAATGAAAGCTTCACCAGTGGGTCATCCACCACGAGTTGGTTGGACCAGTAATAATCCAACCAGTCAGATGGCTCATGGCTAAAAATGGACAGATTGGACTGTAGCAAACCCGATGGCAGGAAAAGATTGAGTTGATAATGGTCAAATGCTGCGTCAGCCGCTAACTCGGCTAGCAAATGATTAAGTGCCTCAGCAGATGAACACTCACGGATTTGGGTGATCCGGGACCTCAGTGCATCGTCCTTAGCGCGGGGGGTATTGAAATTGAACATTCATGTGTCTCCATACTATACCGGCCCATGGAGATGCACATCACTCCCGGTTGGTAAGCGCTAAATTGAGTACAAATGTCGAGCCTGGGGCTCGGCACCTGTGTTCTAAGTTGAAACCCTTAGGTTCCGTTATCTTTGGTATCAAATAATAAATCCAGATTCAATTGAAGATAGTAGACAACTGTTCGATATGTCACAGCACATCGCAACTATTAAAAAATGTACTACGCAGGTCCAAGTTGCTCATTTCCGCAGCGAACGCACCATTGTGAGGTAAAAAGTACTTGAGTGACGGAGAAGCCTCCCTATAATGCGCCTTCACCGACGGACGAGAAGTTGTCGGGTGGAGCGGAAAAGCAGAATATGCTTGACTCTCCTGGTGGGTAGCGTAAGATGCGCATCCCACGACGACACGGTCGTCACGCTCTTTAACAATCAAATCAAGCAATCTGTGTGGGCACTCGCAGGATTGGCAGTCAAAAATTTTGAAATGCCATGACTGATGAAGTGACCAAGCGAATCGAAAGATTCAGCAACAGTTAATTCAGAATTCATTGAGCAACAAACACTTTTAATTGAAGAGTTTGATCATGGCTCAGATTGAACGCTGGCGGCAGGCCTAACACATGCAAGTCGAACGGCAGCGGGGGGTAGCTTGCTACCTCGCCGGCGAGTGGCGGACGGGTGAGTAATGCCTGGGGAGCTGCCCAATCGAGGGGGATACCA
>JBKEEC010000324.1:0-1649 GCA_047975785.1 Sphingomonadaceae bacterium
AAATGTAAAAACTCTCGCAATGGCCAGGGAATCACCGCGCAGGACCCAGTCAGGCAGCTCCAGCAGGGCATCCTTGCGCTCTTTTTCTGTCAATTGAGCGATTGGCATGAGTGTTCCTTTCTTGTCGCTTGCCCCGGTTTCGCCTACAGCATTGCTTTTGAATGTTAAATCAGATGCAGGGCTGTAATTCTTTATTTTACCGCATTTTCCGGCTCGAAAAAGTTGATCTACTTTTTCTGAAAATGCTCTAACCCGCGCCATGATGCAACCGGCACCACACATCCACACCACCGATCTGGCTTGCAGGCGCGGCGACCGGTTGCTTTTCTGCGGCCTGTCCCTGTCTCTTGGTCAGGGGGATGCGCTGCATATTGCCGGTGCCAACGGGATCGGCAAGACAAGCCTGATCCGCATTATTGCCGGTTTGCTTCGTCCTTTTTCCGGAACAGTCACTTCATCTGGCACGATGGGAATGGTTGACCGGAATCACGCGCTTGACCCGCAATTGCCACTGGATGCAGCACTGCGCTTCTGGTCACAAATGGATGGTGGAACGGTGGATCAGAATACAAGTGCCGTGAGGCTTGGTCTTGCCGATTTGCTGGATGTGCCGGTGCGCTACCTGTCAACCGGACAGCTCAAGCGGGCAGCCCTCGCCCGGCTGATCCGACAGAATGCACAAATCTGGTTGCTGGATGAGCCTTTGAACGGGCTTGACGCACAAGGTGTTACGCTGGTCGAACAGCTTGTCGCGGATCACTGCGCCAATGGCGGCATTGCTCTGGTTGCCTCGCATCAGATGATTACTCTGCCCGACTTGCAGCGTCTTGAGCTGGCAGATTTTGCCGCATGAGCAAATCGTTAATCTGTCTCTTGCTGCGGGATCTCGCTCTGTTGCTCCCCGGTGGCAGGCGCGGCGGATCACTCCTGCCCCTGCTGTTTTTTATTGCCGTAGCCATGCTGTTTCCTTTCGCTATTGGCCCCGATCCCGTTTTGCTGGCCCGGACAGGCGGCGGTATCATCTGGATCGCGGCACTCCTCGCCGCAATTCTACCGCTGGACCGTCTCGTTACGCCTGATCTGGAAAACGGTATGTTTGACCAGCTTGCCCTGCGCGGCATTTCTGAAGAAGCGAGCATGGCCGTGCGGCTGCTTGCTCACTGGCTGTCTTTTGCCCCCCTGTTGCTGCTTGCAACCCTTCCGGCCAGTGCCTTGCTGGGCCTGACGGGAGATACAATACGGGTTCTGTTATGGGGGCTGGTTGCCGGAACACCGGGGCTTGCCGCACTGGGGCTGATGATTGCCGCCCTCACGGCAGGTTTGCGCGCAGGTGCGGCACTCTCCGGCCTGCTGCTTGTTCCCATGGCCGTGCCGATTCTGATCTTTGGCGCTGGCGCCCTGTCCCGGCCTGACGGGCCGGGCCTGGCCCTGACAGGGGCAATCAGCCTGCTGCTGGTCGCCATCTCACCTTTTGCAGCGGGCGCTGCAATCCGCGCTGAACGCGATGGTTAGGACTCGTGGATGAACTCCAGGGAGGCGGTTCCTTGCCATTTTCCGGTTAACGTATGGCCGTTTTCTTTGCCGGAAACCCGCTCCTCCGCTTCCCGCCCCCTGACTACCGTGCGTTCAGGAGGTATCCTTGATCCTGC
>JBKEEC010000325.1:0-2695 GCA_047975785.1 Sphingomonadaceae bacterium
CCATCCGGTATTTCGGATGTCATACTGGAATCAGCCCTGACGACCATCGTTGATCTGGAAGATTCGATCGCCGCTGTCGATGGGGAAGACAAACTGCTTGCCTACCGGAACTGGCTGGGCGTTATTCGAGGTGATCTGAAAGACAGTTTTGAAAAGAACGGAAGGCAGGTCACACGTGCGCTTGCTGACAACAAGGCATACAGCACCCCGGATGGCAACAGGCATGAGCTGCCTGGCCGAAGTCTTTTGTTCGTGCGTAATGTCGGCCATCTGATGACCAACCCGGCCATTTTGCTGCCAGATGAGTCCGAAGTGCCAGAAGGCATTATGGATGCGGTCATCACGAGTGCTATCGGGGCGCTGGGCGTAGAAGGAAAGGTGCACTGGCCCAACAGCAGGCATGGTTCGATCTATATCGTCAAGCCCAAGCAACACGGCCCGGAAGAATGCGCCTTTACCAATGACCTGTTTGACGCGGCAGAGGACATGCTTTCATTGCCGCGCCATACCCTCAAAGTGGGGGTCATGGATGAAGAGCGCCGGACCTCTGCCAATCTGGGGGCGTGTATTGAAGCAGTGAAAAACCGGATTGTGTTTATCAATACCGGCTTCCTTGACCGGACCGGGGACGAAATCCACACTTCCATGCGTGCTGGTCCTATGGTTCGCAAGGGAGAGATGAAGACCAGCACATGGCTTTCTTCCTATGAAGCACGCAATGTCGGGATTGGCCTGAAATACGGACTGTCCGGCGTGGCACAGATTGGCAAGGGAATGTGGGCTGCACCTGACCTCATGGGCCAGATGATGAAAGAGAAAATCGGTCATCTGCGGGCAGGGGCAAATACCGCATGGGTGCCTTCACCCACAGCTGCAACGCTCCACGCAATCCATTACCATCAGGAAAACGTTTTTACGCTTCAGGAGCAGCTTGGAAATATTCCTCCGCTTGATGAACTGTTGCAGATACCGCTCGCTGGTGGGCGCAACTATTCCGATGCTGAAGTCCGTGACGAACTGGACAATAACGCACAAGGGCTGCTCGGTTATGTCGTGCGCTGGATCAATCAGGGCGTTGGCTGTTCCAAAGTGCCTGACATCAATGATGTGGGCCTGATGGAAGACAGGGCCACATTGCGCATTTCTTCGCAGCATATGGCCAACTGGCTGCTGCATGGTATCTGCACTCGCGATCAGGTCATGGATTCACTGCGCCGTATGGCAGTCAAGGTCGATGCACAGAACGCCAGTGATCCTGACTATGAGCCGCTTATGGGGAATGAGAATGGGCCAGCCTTTCGTGCTGCCTGCGATCTCGTATTCAAAGGGGTTGAGCAGCCCAATGGATATACCGAGCCACTCCTTCACCATTGGCGGCAGGTCAGGAAAGCTGGCGTGCAATAGCAACAAATTCAGAAATGGACAGGGTTTCCGCACGGCGCCGGGGGTCAATGCCAAGGTCAGGCAGGGCTTCCACGGCGCCGGGGATGGATTTCAGGCTCTGCCGCAGCATTTTGCGTCGCTGACCAAAGGCTGCGGCAGTGACTTTTTCCAGCATGGCCGAAGATACATCTGGCGGCATGACATCGGGGGTCACATGCACAATTGCGCTCATAACCTTGGGCGGAGGTGTAAAACTGCTACGATGGACATTCATGGCCAGCCTGGCCACGCCGCGCCATTGAGAAAGAACAGAGAGCCGTCCATAGGCACGGCTATTGGGTGCTGCGATAATGCGGTCAGCCACTTCGCGCTGAAACATCAAGGTGAGGGATAGCCATTGTGGTGGCCAATCCTGTCCACTCATCCAGCCTGTAAACAGCGCCGTTCCTACATTATAGGGAAGATTTGAAGCTATATGGAAAGATCCATCAAACAGTTTTGACGGATCAATTGCCAATGCGTCACCTTCGATAACGGAAAGCTGGCCAGGAAAAGCATCCGATATTTCTGCAAGAGCAGGCAGGCAGCGGCGATCCATCTCAATTGCAGTAACGCGGGCGCCGGCACGAAGCAGGGCACGGGTCAGCCCTCCGGGGCCAGGACCGATTTCCAGCACATTCTGCCCTGACAGATCGCCCGGAATTGCGGCAATCCGGTCCAGCAATTGTTCATCCAGCAAAAAGTTCTGCCCCAATGCCTTTGATGCACTCAGCCCGTAACGGGCAATTACCTCACGCAGGGGCGGAAGGCTCATAACTGACGATAAGCAGCGCAAGTGCCAGCCATGCGAATGGCTGCAATCATCGCTCCGGGATTGGCTGAACCCGTTCCGGCAATATCATAAGCTGTCCCATGGTCAGGGGAGGTGCGGATAATGGGCAACCCCAGAGTGACATTCACCCCTTCATCAAAATCCAGCGCCTTGACCGGAATAAGTGCCTGATCGTGATACATACAGATCGCTGCATCATAGCCAGAGCGGATATTTTCTGTGAACAGGGCATCGGGCGGGTAGGGGCCACTTACATGAATTCCTTCGGCTTCAAGGGCCTCCATCGCCGGACGGATAATCCGGCTTTCCTCATTGCCCATTTTTCCGGATTCACCTGCATGTGGATTAAGGCCCGCAAAGGCAAGATGCGGTGTATTAATGCCAAAATCACGGATCAGACCCATGGCTGCGATGCGTGCCCGACGCTCGATCATGGCGCTGGTCAGCCGCCGGGTGATCTGCGCAAAGGGGATATGAACC
>JBKEEC010000326.1:0-2144 GCA_047975785.1 Sphingomonadaceae bacterium
AATATCTGGGTGACACATCAGATGAATATGACACATTGTTACGGCAATTTCTGGCCACAGGTGGCGGCGGTGCAAAAACCCGCGCACCGGCCCAGGATATCTTCGCCCTTCTCTCGCGCCAGCAGGCTGACCGGGCCAATCTGGTCAGGCGTGACTTTTCATGGATTATGCAAAGCAGGGGGATGCAGGCCTATTGCCTCGAATGTGCCCGCAATCCCTATCGCCCCGTATCACCGGCGCAAACTTCAGGATGGTGGGCATTGCTAGGGCAGTGGGTGACATCGCCCGAAGTGTGAATTAGCGTGCAAAATTGACCCACTTGGGTGGGTTATGAGCGCGTAAAACTGACCCACCTGTTTTGTTAACGTCCGCATCAAGAATGCGGAGGACAGAGCAGGTGTTATTGATGGAAAGTGTGTCAAAGATCCGGCGTTGGATATTGAACGAAGGACAGAGTATTCGGTCTATTTCCCGGAATACGGGGCTGTCGCCACAGTACACGACTCAAATTGTTTTGTATGGTTTGAGGGTTCGTTTGGGCGCGGTGTCGCACCATGCTGAGATGGCTTGTGGTGGATCATTGATGATCCATTGCCTGAGATGGTCGAAGCCGAGGCGGAACCATGATTTTTGTCGTCGGCCATGTATTTTACGAGGGATAGCTTTCATGCCCATGGCGCGGGTGGCGCAGCGATAGGCCCATGTGATGGCAAGAGTAACGACGACGAGCAGGCATTCGAGCTTGTGCGGATTTCTGATGCGGGTGTCCTCCAGATTGAGACCGCGGGTCTTGGCGTCGCCAAAGAGGCACTCGATCCCCCAGCGCCTGCGATAGCGATTGAGGGCCTGCCGTGCATCAGGCTGATTGGTCGCAATGATCAGCACTTCCCTGCTGCTGAGGCGTTTCGCGGCGATCCGCAGCTCCTGGCAGGTCGTTCCCGTGGTTGCGTTGAGGCGGCCTTCCCATTGCGCTCTGCCTCCCGTGCGCTTTCGCCGCAGCAGTGTTCTGAACGACCTTGTCTTGCCGCACGTCATGGTAAGGGTCATGTTTTCCTTCACGCGGATTGCGAAAGGAATGCTGTTCTCATTGAGAAAATCCATCCAGCGGGCACCGATGAACTCGCGGTCGGCCAGCAGCACTTCGATCGTTTCGACGGGAAACAGGGCCAGATAGCGGCGCATCAGGGCGATCCGCTGATCGGCATCGCTACAACCCTGATGCCCGATCATGCTCCACAGCAAAGGCACCCGGAAGCGGCGTGTCACAATCGCCAGCATCAGGATATTGACGTCAGTGGAGCCGATCTTCCAGTTGGTCCGGTCAAGCGCCAGGCACTTCGGGCGTGACAGATTGAGCATACTCACCACGAGCAGTGCGATAGAATCGCAATCCAGCCTGACATGCTGAAAGAAGCGCTGCAAACGCCGGTAGCCGGAGGCATGCGTCGCCCGCCCTGGCAAATGACACGCCAGATGGGTCAGGTTCACCGTCCGCGACTGCGCCAATCCCATCACCAGAACAGCCAGCGTTTCAAGCCGACTCTTGCTCAGACTGAACTGGCGACATAACGTGCCCATCAGGGCGGCATGACAGGCTGTGAACATCGAAGATCCTTTTGGTCGAGAATCTTCATTTCCAACACATCATGCCGCCCAAAACCACTGTGTCGTGTACGGTGGTTTGGATCATGCGCACCTCTATAACTATTTGTTGTCGCATTGCTTTTTGCGAAAAACCGATATCCACTTTTTCGCGCAATACTTTATATAAATTCAGCCCAGTGCGCGTTGGCGCAGGGCATGAAGATCAGGCACACCAATTACTCCATAACCGCGATGGATCAGCCCCTCCTGTTCCAGAGTGCTGATTGCCTTGAATACTGTCATGCGGGTCAGCCCCAGCAGGTCAGCCAGTTGCTGCTGGTTTATCCGGACAGTTTTTTTCTCGCCTTTACTGGTGCGAACAAGATTTGCCAGTAGCCAGGCCAGCCGGCCAGCGGTGTCCGCGCGGCTGGTGGACGCAATCATGAGCAAAAACTCCTGAATTTCTGCCGCCAGAGCTCCGGCAAGTGCGCGCAGGCTTTTTGGATCATCGGCCAGTGCCTGCTCAAAGCCTGCAGCATCAATCCAGCGCAGGGACGCAG
>JBKEEC010000327.1:0-6117 GCA_047975785.1 Sphingomonadaceae bacterium
CAATTCGCGCAGGAAACCTTCGGCATTGGCCGCGCGGGCCGCTTCCCAGATTTCCTCATCACTTGCATCCCAGCGACCAAAGCGCAGATTATCGCGCGCATTGGCAGAAAACAGCACCCCGTCCTGCGGGACAAAGGCAATTCGCTGACGAATAGCCGCCGGATCAGCCCCTGTCAGCGGGACACCATCCAGCCGGATACTGCCCGCCTGCGGATCATAAAACCTCTCAACCAGCTGGTATATAGTGCTTTTCCCCGCACCTGACGGACCGACAATGGCCACGGTTTCCCCCGGTGCGACTTCCAGTGAAAAATCCTTGATTGCCGCGGTTTCCAGCCGTGTCGGATAGCGAAACGTAACATTACGGAAGGAAATGCTGCCTCGCGCCGGCCGGGGCAGAGCTTGCGGGCGCGCAGGTGCCATAATGGTCGGCTCTTCGCGCAATAGCTCATTCAGGCGGCTGGCGGCCCCTGCCCCGCGCAAAAGATTGCCATACACTTCTGTCAGCGAGCCAAAGGCACCGGCAACAATGCCGCCTGTAAGGACAAAGGCGGCAATCGTCCCCCCACTGATCTGCCCGGTGGAGACCCCGATGGCCCCGCGCCACATAATCAGCGTGATCGAGCCAAACACGAACAGGATGATAATGGCCGTCATCATGGCGCGCAGCATGATCCGCCGTTTGGCCGTATCAAATGTCCGCTCCACCGCTTCGGCAAAGCGGGATTGCTCGCGCTTTTCCTGATTGAAAGCCTGAACGATTTTCATGGCACCGAGAACTTCCGTCACCATGGCGCCGACATCGGCGACACGATCCTGACTGCTGCGCGAGACATTGCGGATCTTGCGGGCAAAGATGGAAATCGGGATCACAAGGGCCGGAATACCCAGCACCAGCCACATGGCCAGACCGGGCGCCAGATAGACCAGATAGGCCGTCCCGCCAATGGCAGTCAGCATATTGCGCAAGGCCACCGAAACCGTAGTGCCGACAACCTGCTCGATTACGGCGGTGTCGGATGTCATGCGGCTGGAAATTTCCTTGGGGCTGTTTTCCTCATAGAAACCGGGCGAAAGCCGCATCAGATTGTTTTGCACATTGAGCCGGATATCGGCAACGACCCGCTCTCCCAGCCAGCTCACGAAATAGAACCGCATGGCGGTGCCAATACCCAGCACGCCAACAATCAGCAGCAGATAACGAAACCAGCGGGCGATCTCGTCCAGGCTGCCGCCTTCGGCAAAACCATGATCGATAATCATCTTGAAACCGGCCGGAATGGCAATGGTTGCCGCCGATGTTATCAGCAGGGCCAGAAGTGCCAGCATGACCTGCAGGGGATATTGGCCGGTTTGCGCCCAGATCATGTTCAGCGGGCTGAGGGAACGGGATTTTTTCTGCCTGCTTTCGTCCGCGTCCCCGGACAGATCCGAAGCCGGTGAATCCGGGCTGGCATCTGCAAAACCGGCATCGGCACCACTGGCATCTGTGAGTGTGGAGTTTGTTGATTCCGGCGCAGGATCACGCAAGGAAGGGGTTACGGTATCTGAGTGCTGGACCATAAGGCGCCCTAAAACATAAGTAGCAAGTAGGAAAACTGATTCTGGACAATTATATGGAGCGGACCAGACAAAATGAAAGGGCCGGGCATGAAACGTCCGGTTTCCCTTGCGCTCGCCTTGCGGCCCGATAAAGAGAAGCCATGGCTGCCGAACTTTCCCACTCCGATACCCTGTCTGATGCACTGGTTATTCTTGGTGCTGCAGGTATCGTTATTCCTGTATTTGCCCGTTTCCGGATTACGCCGGTCATCGGTTTTATTCTGATCGGCATTGCCGTCGGTCCGTTTGGCCTTGGCAAGCTCGTCTATAACCATCCCTGGCTGACACATATCACCATTACCGACCCGGAGGGGCTGGAGCCATTCGCCGAGTTTGGCATTATCCTGCTGCTATTTACCATCGGACTGGAACTGTCATTCAAACGTTTGTGGCAGATGCGGCGGCTGGTTTTCGGCCTTGGCGCGCTGGAGCTGATTATTATCGCATCGCTGCTGGCCTCCATCCTTTCCATGATGGGGCAATACTGGTCCGGTGCGGTTGCGCTGGGCCTGGCGCTGGCAATGTCCTCCACCGCTATCGTGTTGCCGATTTCGGGCACGACCAGCCCGGTGGGACGCGCTGCACTTTCCATGCTGCTGTTTGAGGATATCGCGATTGTGCCGATTATCTTCTTGCTGGGTGCCATGGCGCCCTATGCCCAGGATGAAGGCTGGGAAGGACTGATGAATACACTATGGCTGGGCGGTCTGGTCGTCGTCGGCCTGCTGGTTGTCGGGCGATTTGCCCTGCCGCGTCTGTTTTCACAGGCTGCGCGGACCAAAAGCCCGGAGCTGTTTCTTGCCGTATCGCTGCTGGTGGTCATTGGCGCCAGTCTTGCCACAGCGGCCACCGGCCTTTCCCCGATTGTGGGAGCCCTGATTGCCGGATTGCTGATTGCCGAGACAGAATATCACACCGAAGTTGAAACCATTATGGAGCCGTTCAAGGGGCTGGCTCTGGGAATCTTCCTGATCACTGTCGGTATGAGCATCGACCTTTCTACCATCTGGGACAATTTATGGATTATCTCGCTGGCGGTTGTTTCGGTCATTGCGCTCAAGGCGGTGATTACCGGCATATTGCTGCGCATGATGGGCGCGCGGCGCGGCACGGCGGCTGAAACAGGCGTGCTGATGGCCAGCCCGTCCGAAACAACACTGATTGTGCTCTCGGCGGCAAGCGCGGCCATGTTGCTACAGCCAGGAACCGTGCAGTTCTGGCAGATTGTCACTGCTATCGGGCTGACAATTACACCGCTTCTCGCGCGCCTTGGGCGGGTCATTGGCCGCAGGGTTGAGCCGGTTCCGGAAATTCCTGAGCCTGTGGGTGGAGAGCCGCGCGTGGTGATTGTCGGTATTGGCCGGGTCGGACAATTGGTGGCACAAATGCTGGAGCGGCACAAAAAACCTTACGTCGCGGTCGATTTTGATTCCGATATGGTCGAGTCCGCCAAAAGGGAAGGCTATCATGTGATTTTTGCCAATGCGGCGCGCGGTGATGCGCTCGCCCGTCTGGGGCTGGGGGATGCCCCGGCGGTGGTGCTGACCATGGATGAGCCGGTGCTGGCGGAACAGCTTACCCGGAAATTGCACGAATTGCACCCCGACCTGCTGATCATTGCCCGTGCCCGCGATGTATCCCATGCCGCAGACCTTTACCGCGTCGGCGCAAGCCATGCGGTGCCGGAAAACCTCGAAAGCTCGCTACAATTATCCGAAGCCGTGCTGGTGGATCTGGGCGTGGCAATGGGGCCTGTCATCGCCAGTATTCACGAAAAGCGCGACGAGTTCCGCGAGCAGATCCAGGAAGAAGGCGCGCTGGATTACCGGCCCAAGCTGCGCACCAGCACTTCTGCTCTGGAAGCTGCAGAATAAGGCTTTTTGCGCAATGCCTGATACATCCCATACATGACTGGGGTTGCTCTCCTCCCCAAGATCTGTGAAATCAGGCAGAAGTTACAAGAAACCGGTCCAGCCCGTCACTTTCGGCAATAACATCGGCCAGAGTGTATTTGTCCAGCGTTACGACAAAGGCGTTGATCGCTTCTTCCATCGGGCCGGGAAGGCTGCATGATTGCGCGATCAGGCAACCGACACAATCAATCAGGCGCAGGTCCGGTTCGGTATAACGCACGACTTCACCCAGCCCGATCTGGTCTGCCGGACGCGCCAGAGAGACGCCGCCTTTGCGGCCACGTGTGCTGGAAAGATACCCTGCCTTGACCAGATCATGCACCACCTTGACGAGGTGGTTTTGCGAAATATCGAAACAGCGGGCGATTTCGGAAATCGGAACGGCGCGACCTTCATTCACCGCAACATGAAACAACACGCGAAAAGCATAATCTGTAAAACGCGTTAGCCTCATGCGGCCTCATACCGTCCTTTCTTCCGGGATAAAACTGAAAAAAGATAAACATGCTTGCACCTTGAGGCGACTCCTTATACCTATATTTCTAATACATATATAAGAGTCGCCTATGATAATCCACCTTCCGGATCATGGCGGCGCAGGCGCAAGGCGGTGCGATGCAACCCGAACCCTATAAAACAACCCCGGTTTTTGATGAGAAAACCCTGCCCGAAGCAATCCGCAATGCGCATAATACCAAAGCGGGCGTATGGGGTTTGCTGGTCGTGCTGGATGGCGCGGTCAATCTTGTCTTCCACGACCCGCAGCGCATTGTGCATGTAACACCCGGAAACCCTGCACCGATTGCTCCGCAAGCGGTCCATCATGTTGAGCTGGACGGCCCTGTGCAGATGCAGGTTTCGTTTTACCGCGAGCATCCATCAGGTAAAGCCGGATGAGCGATTTTCCGATTGCCCATGGCCTGCATGTGCTGGCGGTGCTGATGTGGATAGGCGGTGTCGGTTTTGTGACACTGGTGTTGATGCCAACGGTATCCTCATGGCCTGAGAATGACCGTCTGGCCGCGTTTCACCGTTTTGAACAGAAATTTGCGCCCCAGGCACGGATATGGGTTCTTCTGGCCGGAGCCAGCGGGTTCTGGATGGTGTCGCGCGGCGATATGTGGAGCCGGTTTTCTGATTGGCATTTCTGGTGGATGGGGGCGATGGTCGCCATCTGGGCGGTGTTCTTCATGATGCTGTTCATTATCGAGCCATTATTCCTGCATCGGCACATGGCCCATTCCATAACACCTGCGGATGATTTCAGACGGATGGTTATCATGCATCGCGTGCTGCTCGCACTCAGCCTGATCACAGTTTTTGGCGCTGCTGCCGGCAGCCATGGTCTTTTGTAAATCTGGCAAACGCCTGAGGGGGTAAAATGTCGACTACCAAACGCTTGTGGATTGGCCTGACAACAATAGTTCTGGCCAGCTTTGCCGTGATGCTCTGGCTCGGCTCTGACCTGATGCGGACAGCGCCGCCCATACCGGAACAGGTTGTGACCGAATCCGGCCAGATCATTATGACCCGTGATGATATCGAAACCGGCCAGCAGGTCTGGCAGTCGATGGGCGGACAGCAATTGGGCAGTGTCTGGGGGCATGGTGCGCTGGTGGCGCCGGACTGGTCGGCTGACTGGCTGCACCGCGAGGCAGAAGCCCGACTGGATGCAGCAGCGCGCGCGCAAGGGGCGGGCAGTTATGCCTCGCTCGAACCACACGAGCAGGCCGCCCTTCAGGCACAATACGAGCCGGTTCTGCGTGAAAATGGCTATGATCCGGCAACCGGCGTTCTGACCATACCCGATGAGCGCGCTGTAGCCATCGCCCAGGTGTCCCGCCATTATGACAGCCTGTTTTCTGCTGATCCGGCCACGCATGAATTGCGCGTGGCCTATGCGATGAAGGAAGATACCCTGCCTGATCCGCAAAGCCGTGAACAGCTCGGCGCATTCTTTTTCTGGAGCGCATGGGCCACTGCGGCAGAGCGGCCGGGGGAAACAGTCAGCTATACCAATAACTGGCCGTCCGAACCGCTGGTCGGCAACAGCCCGACACCGGGCACCTTCATGTGGTCACTGTTCTCGATCCTGTTCATGATTGCAGGCATTGCCCTGCTGGGCTGGCATTACGCCGCATGGCACGGCAAGGAGAAACCCCTGACACCACCTGCGAGTGATCCGCTCAAGGGTATCGTTCTTACCCCGTCAATGAAGGCAACGGCCAAATATTTCTGGGTCGTGATCGCTCTGATGCTGGTGCAGATCGCGCTGGGGGCAACAACGGCGCATTATCAGGTTGAGGGACAGGATCTTTACGGTTTCGACCTGTCGCAAATCCTGCCCTACAGCCTGACGCGAAGCTGGCATACACAGCTTGCCGTCTTGTGGATTGCAACCGCATGGCTGGGCACAGGGCTGTATATTGCGCCTGCCATTTCCGGTTATGAGCCAAAATTCCAGCGCGCGGGCGTCAATTTCCTGTTTGTCTGCCTGCTCATTATCGTGATCGGCGCCTTTGCCGGACAATGGTTTGCCGTGATGCAGAAAATGGGGCTGGATGCCAATTTCTGGTTTGGCCATCAGGGCTGGGAATATGTG
>JBKEEC010000328.1:0-2231 GCA_047975785.1 Sphingomonadaceae bacterium
ATCCTTGACCGGCGCCAGCGGATCGCGGCCATAGCCCAGCAGTTCGGAGTTCAGAAGCGGCTGTTCCGCCCCGAGCGTGGTGCTTGCAAAGGGCATCTTCGTGAAGCCGCCAACCGGCGGCGTGCCATAGACAGTCTCGAACGCCAGCGCCATCTGCGCCCGCGCCCCCTGGGCTCGTGCCATGAGTGGTTTCTCCTTGTCTGAAAGGTCGGTATTCAGGTTGGGGATCGAGGGTTTCTGACCTCGAGCTATTACGGGCGTCTTTGTCCCGGCCTGCCTTGAGGGAATGCCATGATCGATACGTTACTGCCCATCGCGCTTTTGCTGACATCCCTGTTCTTCGTGTTCTGGCTGTACATTCTGCTCCCTGCCGGAATGGCGAATGATCGTGGCCGCAGCGCTTTTGGGTGGGTGCTGTTGAGCATCCTGTTTTCGCCAATCCTGGCCTGCCTGCTGCTATGGCTGCTCGGGGACAATCCGAACCAGAAAGAGTAGCCGCACGGCGGAGGGCATTCTTGCCTTGGTTTACCGTTAGCGCAGAGGATCTGCTGTCGTGTAATGCAAGATGACGGGGATTACCGCTGCCTTCAGACTTGCCGCGCCCTCGACAGGCAGGTCGACGGGGCGGGGCGCTTCCGCCTCGACCCAGTCGCAAAGACCGCCCAGCGTTCGGTCGGCGGCGATCACCGTGCCGATGCTGCCGCAAAGTACGTCGAAGGTAGTGTCACGGTCGGTGCCCTGAACGACTGCCTCAATCTCGGCGCGGTGCTGGTAGTGATATTGGCGCGGTGAGAGCGTCACCTCGGGGTCGCCCGGTTCGCCATCGCGCAGGATCAGCAGGCCATCTGACGGCACCCGTTCGGGCAGGACATCGCCGCGCAGGGCAGTGGCGGACAGCGTTGAAAGACGCGCGTGCAGCGCGGTCAGGATGGCTTCGCGAAGGGTAGGCATTGAATATTTTGAGGTCGGGATGAGTTGCGCGCTTGAGGTTAACTTGAAAACCAAGCCTTCAGTCGTTGTATGGCAGATGGTCGGTTGGGAAACCAATCTCTTATGTCCCGATACGGTAGATCGTATTGCCGATGCAAATTCAGAATCCATCTCGCCGGGTTGGTGTAAAAGTATGCGCAATAATCCGGGAATTCAGCATCAGGGGTGTCTTTGAAGGGAGCTCCATAGAGCTGATGATGGATCTCATGAGGGTCGGCACAGTACTTTGGGTCGTCCAAGGTATGAAGGGTGCGACAATTGAAGGGGCGGCGATCATAGATGGTGCAGGTGTTATCATCGCCGAGAAATGGGCAGGCGCTGGAGTGACCAAATGTTTGATCAGATCCTGGCTTTATTCTCGGGCCGCCGGTTGCCGTAATATACTCGGCCTCCAGCTGGCTCACGCTGACGTCGATTTTGCAGCAATGGCTGCAGCCTTTTCCACAGACGGAAAATGTTGAAACGAACTGGTTGCATCGATCCAGGAAGGCATAAACTTCTCCGAGTTTTTCAAGGTGAGATAGGCTTTGGTTGTTGATCACATTTTTATATAACTCATTAATATCTTCCAGAATTTCTTCTGGAATAGGCGGAAGGGGGCGGTAATCGTCCTTGTCGAGAAGCGGAATGGCGTTGGTTGTCATGATGAACTCTGGCGTCGGCGAAAGGTATTGTTGAAAAATCCGCTTGATCGAGCGGCTTATTGCTATCTACAGCATATCATTGCTTCTTCGCTATTTACCAACGTTTCCCTCGACCCACTTCCCAACGATCCTTCCCGGCACCTCATCCACCGCTCGCTCCGCATCCCTTGCCAGATCCAACCGCTTGGGCAGCCTGACCTGCGGCACCAGCAGGAAGATTGGCACCGTGGTGCGCCCGCGCCCGGTTTTGGAGCGCGAAGCCACTGCACGGCCCTTCGTGTTCAGCCGCCCCTCGGCGACCAGAAGGCTGGGCCCGCGCCTGCGATAGACGAAGCGCAGGCGCAGCCCGGTGCGCCTCTCCCATTCGCCCGGTGTGATACGCCCGCCGCGCAGGGATTTTCCGGCGGCTTCGGTGGGGATGGCCAGCCAGAACCCATCGCGTGACCGGATCAGCGGCCCGGCGTTATGGGCGCCGACGATCACCGGCGCCTTTGACCAGACGAGCGCGGTGGCGTTCAGGCTCTCGCCCGCCTTCGGATAGTTGGCGTTGCGGATCGAATTCGCTAGCCTGCGACCCAACCCGGCCCCGGTGATCTG
>JBKEEC010000022.1:0-4501 GCA_047975785.1 Sphingomonadaceae bacterium
GGCGCTTTATGCCGAGCAACTCGCAGACGAGCTGGGGGCCTATGATGATTACGAAGTCGGGCGTCTGGGCTATTTGCAATCACTCTCCTTCCGCGCCTGCCGGATGGTGGTTGATACCGGGCTTCACTCAAAGCAATGGAGCCGGCAGCAGGCCATAGATTTCTTTGTCCAGCGCAATGGCTCAAAGCCGGAAGAAGTCGCCAGCGAGGTAGACCGCTATTGCTCATGGCCCGGTCAGGCTTGTGGCTACAAGCTCGGCCACAGCCAGATCGACAATCAGCGCAGCAGGGCCATTGCCGAACTGGGTGGCGCCTATGATTTACGGGATTTTGATGATGCCGTCGTGCTTGGTGGAAACGCACCGCTGGATGTCATGGCGAAAAACGTGACGCGTTACATTAATAAAAACAAGAGCTGACGGAAACCGGAACCGGACACAAAAAGCCCCGCAAAACAGGTTTGCGGGGCTTTGTATTGAATATGCCGAAAGAAGTCAGTTGCGGTTAAGAAAATCTTTCGCCTTGTCAGCAAGGTCACTCACTCCAAAACCGAGACCATTCAGCAGTTTGGAAAAACTGGACGGATCATCTTTCACGGCATTGGCAAATGCCATCAGCGATCCTTCACCACCAATCTGCTCGATAATGGTCGAAATCGTATTCTGGTCAATTCCGGTCTTGGCCGCTGCAATCTCGACAGTATCGCCTTCCATCTGGTGGGCCTGACTGAGCGCCGCAACTGCCTTTTCTGCCAGATCCGGATCAATCCCGACTTTAGACGCGAGATTGCTGACGTCATCAGGGGCACCGCCAACCCGTTTCATCACTTCATCAAATACGCTCATCTGGTATTCTCCTCACTGATCAGGATTCCAAAGTCGGTATCATGCCGTAACTTCGCCATGAAGCAAGTCAAAAGAGAGTCTTGAGCCACCCCTGTCAGGCGTTTTGAGCGGTGCGTGGCGCTGCTTCACGAACAGCCTGATCAACATGCTGTTCAAACTGGGCAAAATTATCAACAAACAACTGCACAAGTTTTTGTGCCGTCGCGTCATAATCTTCCTTGCTGGCCCATGTTTCACGCGGGTCCAGAATGGAATTATCAACTCCCGGAACAGCAACCGGCACTTCAAAACCGAAATTGGGGTCCTTGCGGAATTCGACATTGTTGAGGGAGCCATCCAGCGCCGCATTGAGCAATGCTCTGGTTTCCTTGATCGGCATACGCTTGCCGGTGCCGTATTTTCCGCCTGTCCAGCCGGTATTGACCAGCCAGCAGGATACGCCACCCTTGGCGATGCGCTCTTTCAGAAGGTTACCATAAACGCTTGGGTGACGAGGCATGAAGGGCGCACCAAAACAGGTAGAAAAAGTGGCTTCCGGTTCGGTTACACCAATTTCTGTTCCGGCCACTTTCGCGGTGTAGCCTGACAGGAAATAATACATTGCCTGCTCACCTGTCAGGCGGGCAATGGGAGGCAGAACGCCAAAGGCATCAGCGGTCAGCATCACAACATTTGACGGAACCGGACCAAGATTGGCTTCCGAGGCATTGGGAATAAACTCGATCGGATAGGCACCGCGGCTGTTTTCCGCCAGTGATGCGTCATCAAAATCCAGCTCCCGCGTGGTTTCGTTCATCACCACATTTTCCAGCACCGTGCCGAAGCGGCGGGTGGTGGCATAGATTTCCGGCTCGGCCTCTTCGGACAGGCGGATCATCTTGGCATAGCAGCCACCCTCGAAATTAAAGACCGCGGTATCCGACCAGCCATGTTCGTCATCACCAATCAGGGTGCGGCTGGCATCTGC
Organism: Sphingomonadaceae bacterium; assembly: GCA_047975785.1. Classification (GTDB taxonomy): domain Bacteria; phylum Pseudomonadota; class Alphaproteobacteria; order Sphingomonadales; family Sphingomonadaceae; genus JACXVD01. The sequence continues at coordinate 1,812 of JBKEEC010000022.1, forward strand.
CGACAATGTGGTTTTTCCTGTCCCGGACAGACCAAAAAAGACCGCGGCTTTCCCGTCCGGTCCGATATTGGCACTGCAATGCATCGGCATCACACCCTGAACCGGCAACAGGTAATTGAGAATACCGAAAACGCTTTTCTTCATTTCCCCCGCATAACGGGTTCCGCCAATCAGGATCAGCTTTTCGGTGAAATTGACCGCAATTATGGTTTCGCTGCGGCAGCCATGGCGATCAGGGTCCGCGCGAAAACCGGGCAGGTCGATAATGGTATATTCCGGCACGAAACCATCCAGTTCCGATGCTTCAGGTCGCACCAGCAATGTGCGGATAAACAGATTGTGCCATGCCAGTTCGTTTATCACGCGAACATTGACACGATATTCCGGCTGGGAGCCACCAAACAGGTCCGCAACATAGAGGCGATCCTTGCCTCCGAGCTCGGCCAGAAAATCCGCCTTGAGATTGGCGAAATGTTCTGGCGACATGCCCTTGTTCACATCACCCCACCACACGGTATCTTCTGTTTCCGAGTCGCGGACAATATACTTGTCCTGCGCGCTGCGGCCCGTGTGCTGTCCGGTTTCAACCACCAGGGGGCCATATTGCGCCAGCCGCCCTTCATTATTTTCAATTGCAGCTTCAACCAGCGGAGCAGTACCAAGATTGGCAAAAATCCGGGCTTTGGTAGAAATACCCTGTTTATCAAGCGGGTAAGATAGCTGGGCGGTCAAATTTACTCTCCTGAAAGCACACCGATAAGATTACATGGTTCAAAAACGCGCATAACCGCGCATGACATCTCCGTGCCGCATAGGAGCGAGTCCGGGCAAGGTCAAATCCATGTCTGCCGAATGGTGCAAACATTACCATGAAGCACGGCGCAATCATGTTGGCAACTATACTTACGAGTGCGCCCGATCGCCTGCAACCGAAACATCTTTGGCCAGCTTCCCGGAAATGGCCAGCCGCTGGGCCAGCGGAGCAGAGACAACCAGTTGCAACAGGTGATAGGCCAGCAAGGGAACCATCAGCAGGCCAGCATCTGCCGGGCTGAACAACACCATGGCAAGCGGCGCCCCCATAGCGGTGCTTTTTTGCGCTCCGGCAAACAGGAAGGAAATATGCTCCGGCCTGCGGAAGCGCAATAATCCACCCGCAAGCCAGGCCCCCCCGAATCCGAAAACCAGATAGGCACCAATCGCACCGAGCAGCACCGCCCAGCCCGCTGTATCCAGCCTGGTCCAGATACCCTGCTCGACCGCACCGGAGAATGCGACATAAACTGCCGTGGCGATAGACAGCCGGTCCACCCAGCTAACGAGACTTTTATGCCGGGCAATCCATGAGGCTGTCCATGTCTGCAACACCTGTCCGATTGCAAATGGCAGGACAAGGATCAGCATGATCTTCACCAGCCCGTCACTGGCCAGTCCGGCATTGCTGCTACCTGCCAGCAGGGAAAAAAGTGGTGCCGTAATAAACACACCAAGAATATTCAGAAATGCGGCGGCCACTACCGAATCGGCAACATTCCCGCCTGCTATGGACGAATAGGCTGTGGCCGACTGAACCGTTGATGGCAGAGTGCCGAGAAACACGAAACCCAGAGCCACCATAGCGGGCAGCGCCCCTGCCACCAGATGCGACAGCCCCAGACCTGCCAGAGCCATGATACCAAAACACCAGATCACAAGTGGCAGCAAAAACCGCCATTTGCTTATTCCCTGCACCACATCCTTGCGTGACAGGCGCATCCCGTTCAGCATGAACAGGATAAAAATTCCTCCATTGGAAATCCATTGCGCAATATTGTGCCATTGCCCGGACGCAGGAAAAAAGCTCGCCAGCACTATGGCGAGAAGCAGCAGGCGCACCATCAGATCAATGCGGGAAAACAGGCCTCGGATCATGAATCAGTGCCCTACAGCATTACATTTTGATTTTGAATCACATACGATGCTGAACTTCCTTGTTTTACCCCATTTTCCGGGACAGAAAAATCTATCAGCCTGTTCTGAAAATGCGCTGGGGCCAGGATATTGGCGGACTATAGCATCGCGAGAAAAAGTTAAATCAAGTGCGATACTATAATCTTTTGCTGTCGCTTTTCTTTTCGGAAGCGAAGCTGGCCACAGGTCAATAACCGGCACCCGGTTTTTCGCGAAAAGCTTTATTGGCCCCGTCCGAAACCGGAAGCAAAGCCGCTTTCCCCCTTGCGCCTGAGAGCCTCGGCCGATGCGCCTTCTTCCTGCATTGCTTCCATCACCTGCGCATATGTCAGGGTCACTCCCCTGCCAAGAGGTTGCAGATCATAGGCCCGCCGCGCAGTCTCTCGCGCTGTTGCCGGATCATCCAGTCGCAAAGCCGTTTGCGCTCTCAGCCCCAGAACTTCAGGGTCTCGATCTGCCCCATTTACCAGCGCATGATCCAGCAGCATGGCCGCGCGAGAAAAATCCTGTTTGTCGAATAGCTGACGTGCCAGCATGGTCACGGCTTCGGTGTTGGCCGGGTTTCCCCTGACCTGTGCGGCAAGAAAAGACTCGGCCCTGTCACCGGAACCGGCAGCCTGATAGCTGGCCACCATTCTGCGCGCCAGAGGCCAGGGCCGGCGAACGCTTGAAGCCTGCTCATAATCTGCCAGTGCCGGACCAATCTGCCCTGCAGCCAGTTTCGCGTCACCAGATAGCCC
>JBKEEC010000329.1:0-2783 GCA_047975785.1 Sphingomonadaceae bacterium
CAATATGCGGTTTGAAGTGCAGCCCATGGCGGTATCGCCGGTTGAGTTTCTTGAGCGCGGCATGATTGATTTGCTGCTGACGGTTGATTTTGCGCTATCGCCTGATCATCCGGTCAGGGAAATGTTTCTGGATGATTTTGTCGTCATCGGAGACAGAAGCAATTCAGCGCTGAAAGGTGAGGTCAGCCAGAAACTCTATCACGAACTGGGCCATGTCACGATCCGTTTTGGCCGATCACGTGTACCTGCCTTTGAAGACTGGTATTTGCGCCGTCAGAACAAGCAAAGGCGCGTTGAAGTGGTGGCGCCCACCTTTCTGGCACAACCGGCATTGTTAATGGGAACCCGCCGGATAGCGACTATCCAGCGACTGCTGGCCGAGCGGTTCACCAGAACGCATGATCTGGTCATACGCGAACTGCCTTTTGAAATGCCCCCCATCCGTGAAGCGGTGCAATGGAATATCACCAACAAGAATGATCCGGCTATCCTCTGGGTTGTCGATCATTTGCAACAAACGGCAGCCATGATGCAAAAATCCAAACCTTGCGGCTCTCCCATGGCCGATGTTGGCCTGTCGAAAGAGTTTTCCAGCAGCCGGTGATTTCCAGCAGCCGGCTCTTTATCTTTTTGTGTTATCTTTTTGTGGCCGTGTGATTTTTGACAATAACCGGCATCCACATTTTGTCATCGCACTCTACAGGGGTGCTTCAGAATCTGTCGTCCTCACGCGCATCAAAGGCGGCTCTTGCCCGTTCAATCTTTCCACGGCGGCTCCCTATCCAGCCAATCATGCGGCGCAATTCTGCAACCAGACCTTGCCCCATATCGGTCAGGTCATAGCTCACATGGGGCGGCACATCATCAGTAGCATGGCGATGGACAAAACCGCTGCGTTCCAGCGCCCGTAATTTCAGGGTCAGAACGCGCTGGGAAATAGCGCCTTCGGCAGAAATCTGTATCAGTGCACGGCGCAATTCTGCATGGCGCCACACCCCGGTTGCCAGCACCAGCAGGATCAGTGATGACCAGCGATCCCCCGTCATACCCATGACTTCACGGACCGGCTCATCACGCCTGTGCCCGTTTTCATCCATTTGCTGCAACAGGGCAACAATACCGGGTCGCTGCATCGGGTCCAGCCCGCTCTCCTCTCTCATTTATCCTCGCCAGCCAGGAAATAATCAGGGCACAAAAAAGTGCCGTCTTCCCGCAATGATAAAACAGCATACACTGCCCGGCAGCAAGATAAAGAATCCGGGAGAGAAAAATGACGCAAGATGCAACCCGCATGGACGGGAAGGTTGCCATCGTCACGGGCGGTGCTGGCGGAATCGGATTTGCCACTGCGCAGGTAATGACCGCGCGCGGGGCCAAAGTGGCCATTGCCGATATTGCTTATGAACGTGCAGAAGAACTGGCTGGCCAGCTTGAAGGGGCAAAAGCCTTCCGGCTTGATCTGGAGCATCAAAGCTCGATTGCCGCGCTGATTGGTGATGTGGTCAGCCATTATGGCCAGCTGGATATTCTGCACAATAACGCCGCCCTGCTTGATCCTGAACTCGCCCCGCTGGACGGGGATGTAGAAAATATGGCCACCGATGTGTGGGACAGGACATATCGCGTGAATGTGCGCGGCACCATGATCGCCTGTCGCGAGGCGCTGCCTCACCTGCGCAGGACGCGCGGCAATATTGTCAATACTGTCAGCAATCTGGCGCTTCAGGGCCATATGATTCAGGCGGCCTATTCCTCTTCCAAGGCGGCGTTGATCCAGCTTACCCGTGCTATTGCTGCCAGCCACGGCGTGCATGGCATACGCTGCAATGCTGTGGCGCCGGGCATGACCATGACGCCCGCCCTCAAGGAAGCCTTCCCGCCTCCTTTGCGTAAAGCCGTGGAGGACGAAACCCTGCGTGATCAACTGGGTGATCCTGAAGACATTGCCGAGGCAGCTGCTTTCCTCGCTTCGGATGCAGCACGCAATATTACCGGGCAGGTTCTGGTTTGCGATGGTGGCGGTGCCAGCCATGTGCCGGGCATCGCGCAATTTCGCAGGTTTTTTGAAAGCCTCGAAGGATGAACGACGCCATGCAGGCAGGAGCAGCCAAAGAAAAATTCCTTCTCAATTGCTGGTATCTGGCCGCATGGTCAGAAGAGGTGAAGCAACAGGAGATTCTCGCACGGCAAATTGCGGGGGAATATCTCATCCTCATGCGCGACGGGCAAGACAGGCCCTCTGCTCTGGAAGATATGTGCCCGCATCGCTTCGCCCCGCTTTCCATGGGCAGTTGTGACAGGCAGGCTATCACATGTTCCTATCACGGGCTTCGTTTTGACATGGAAGGCCGCTGTATAGAGAACCCGCATGGCCCCGTCAGTTCGGCGTTATCGGTCAGAGCTTTTGCGACAGAGGAAAAACACGATGCCATCTGGGTGTGGCTTGGCCCCGAACCTGCCGACCCCGAACTGATCCCCGATTTCAGTTTTATCGACCGGACAAAGCGGGAAGCGCGCGTCAAGGGGTATCTGAACTCTGAAGCTGATTACCGGCTGATGGTCGATAATATCATGGATCTTACCCATGCCGATTATCTTCATGCCTCATCATTGGGCGGCGGGATCAACTCGCGTGCAAAAGCCGGTGTCGAACAGGCAGGAAACACCGTTTCCATTACCTGGACCGCACTGGATGACACGCTTGCCCCGCTTCATGCCCAGGTCGTGCCGGGGTGCTCAGGCCGGGGAGACATGCTCAATCAGGTGGACTGGTACGCCCCCGG
>JBKEEC010000330.1:0-25344 GCA_047975785.1 Sphingomonadaceae bacterium
CTGCCACTCAGAACACAGGTCGCACCCGGCGCCAGCGTGGCACAAGTGGTGGAGCTGGGGCTGATCTTGTTGTCCGATACCACCACATTATGCTGGGTCACTGTCCCGCTATTGGTCGCGGTCACGCTATAGCTCAGCGTGTCATTCAGCGTGATCGAACCCGAACCGTCCTCATCGGCATTATTCGTCATCGCCTTGGCAATCGACAGGCCCGGCGTGCCGACAACTTCGACACTTTCACTCAGATCGTCGCCAGTGGTTGAGCCATCTGGTTGATCCGCCGCCGCTGCCGTTGTGATATTGGTGATGGTGGAGCCATAAGTGCCCGGATCAACCGTGCCTTCCAGAGAAATCGTGGCAGTCGCGCCATTGGCACGCGTGCCAATACTCCACAAACCACTACCCGCATTGTAGCTGCCTTGACTGACAACACCATTATTGACCGTGGCAGTCATACCGGAAGGCAAAAGGTCTGTCAGACTGACGCCCGTAGCAATACCGGGGCCATTATTTGTAACAGCAATCTGGAAACGGACAATATCACCTTCAAGCGGAGTTGCATCCGATGAAGCCAGCGTTTTGACCGTTACCAGATCAGCGCCAAGGATAATATCTGTGTCCGAGGCTGAATTATTGCCAGGAGTCGGATCGGTAATACCTGATGGAAGAGCGATCGTTGTGCCATTGGTTACAGAACCACTGGCTGCGGTGACATTGGCAGTAACCAGAATCTGATATGTCTGGCCTGCGCCAATTGTCGGCAAGGAAAAGCTGCCACCCTGCAACTGGGCAATCGTAGGCGGACTGGTGCAAACGCCCGGAGTGGACGAACAGGCAATACTTGTCTTGTTCAGACCGGTTACAGCCGGGTCAGACAGGATCGCGCCTGTTACCGATGCCGAAGGGTGGTTATTGGTGATCGTCAATGTGTAGGTCGTATCCAGCCCTGAACCGATTTCAGTTAATCCGTCATCCTTGGTCACCGCAATATCAATAGGTGGTGCAGGAATGGTGATGGTAACCGTGGCGGTATCCGTCAGACCGGCAGCATCGGTAACCCTGTAAGTAAAAGTGTCTGTGCCATAAAAGCCTGCCGCAGGCGTATAGGTCATCAAGCCTGCCGCTGTAATACTTACAGTGCCATGACTCGGTCCGCTGACCGGAGTTGTAGCAACCACAAGCGGCAGACCTTCTGGGTCAAAATCCACTCCGCTTCCATTATCTACCAGCAGGTTGCGGGTAATGGCTGTCTGATACGGCGCCGTAAACGCATCGTCCTGCGCCACCGGCGGAAGATTGGGAAATGGTCCTCCAGAGCAGGAAAAACCGTCATTGCTGCCATTGGGCGTGCCTGTCCCTACGAAAGTAGCTGTGGGGCTGGCGCCAAAAACATTTTTCAGTTCGTAGAAATTACCATTGCTGTTGTTGAAAGTGAAAATACGGCCCGTCGAATCCGTCCAGATCGCGCCATATGTGCTTGACGGGAGGCCGGGGCTGGCAATACTTTTAACAACTGACACGTTTGTGTTCAGATTAAGAAGGCCAATGGTGCTATTGGAGGCAACGGTCAGAAGGTAGGGTGTCCCGCCGCTATCCTTGATCCAGACAACATCAGCTCCACCGGCGAAACTGCCCGTAAATGTTACAGGCGTTTTAACTCCGGTTGCGAGATCTATCCGCACATAAGTGCTGTTATTTCGCCTGATCCACAGATTGTTGGAATCATCTACATCGCCGGCATAACTACCCTCGCCGATATTATAGAGTTGGTCAAAATGACCATCCGAATGAATGCGAATGACCCAATTACCAAGCATACCGTAAGCGTAGTTATCAAGTATGTTGTAGCCGGTAGCATTATATGACCCATTATTTGTGCCGACATTTACATAATCTGACGTAATCGGATCATAAATGCGCAACTGGCCAGACTGGACCTGATAAACATCGCCTGAGCAGGTAAACGGTCCTGCGATGGCAGGCGTTGCCAGCACCGCCCCCGTCAATGCCATTGCCAATGCCGCAACCAGACGGGCAATTATAATTGCTGTTCCGCCAGCCCCATTCTGTATTATGGCCGAGACTTTTCCGAGGGCATCAAACCTGAACATATTACACCGCAACATAAAAAATATGCTGCACCGTGTAGAATATAATGGTTAATCAGAACCTAGGTGAATGTGAAAAATTGTAAAATTATACAAGTAATAGATTGGCCGCTTCATATAAAACACTGTCTGTTTAATGAAATTTCCGGTTAAAAATTTCTATTTTACAATTGCTTGTAATTCATCAGGCCTGATAGAGATAGGCCAGATGCTCTGATCCCGAATGTGAAGGCTCGACACCCCGATCAGAACGGGTTTATCCACAATCCTGTATGCACCTGAACCTGCGCCGGTTATACCACATCCTGATGAGTTTGACTCATCAGGATGTGGTCAAGACCGCGCGGCGCCTGAGCAAAGCCAATCCCGTATGCGTCAGCATCAACGGGATTGAGTATTATGCCCTGCCCAGATTACGCATTAAAGCATCGCGAGAAAAGGTTGAAGCACCGCGATGCTAAAGATCAGACCATGGTGTCGGGACGAACCAGGCGATCAAACATGGCCTCATCCACCAGACCAAGAGCAAGACCGGCTTCGCGTAATGTCAGGCCGTTTTCATGGGCATATTTGGCAATTTTTGCCGCATTATCATAGCCGATCTCAGGCGCGAGTGCCGTCACCAGCATAAGCGATCGGTCCACCAGTTCGGCAATACGCGCTTCATTGGCCTGCAAACCTTCAACGCATCTTTGCGCAAAACTGTGCGCTCCTGTTGCAAGCAGGTCTATGGAACGTAGCACCGCCGCACCGATCATCGGCTTGAACACATTGAGTTCCAGATGGCCCTGCAGTCCGCCGACCGTCACCGCCTGATGATTACCAATCACCTGTGCGGCAACCATAGTCAGCATTTCGCACTGGGTCGGGTTAACCTTGCCGGGCATAATCGAACTTCCCGGTTCATTGGCAGGCAGGTCCAGCTCCCCCAGCCCTGATCGTGGTCCGGAGCCGAGCAGGCGAATATCATTTGCTATCTTCCCCAAAGCAACCGCCGCGACATTGAGCGTGCCGGACAGATGCACGAGGGAATCGTTGGAACCAAGCGCCTCAAACTTGTTAGGCGCCGTGCGAAACGGCAGACCGGTCAGTGCAGCTATTTCATCTGCCATGGCGCTGCCGAAGCCTTCCGGCGCATTGAGGCCAGTGCCAACAGCAGTGCCTCCCTGTGCCAGAAACAGAACTTCCTCCTGTGCCTCGACAATACGATCACGGGTATATGCCAACTGACTCGCATAACCGGAAAACTCCTGCCCCAGAGTAAGCGGTGTTGCATCCTGAAGGTGAGTGCGGCCAATCTTGACAATGCCATGCCATTGCTGCGACTTTGCATGAAGCGCATTATACAATCTGTCCAGCGACGGTAGCAGGGCATGGGTTACGCCACGGGCAGCGGCAATATGTAATGCTGTCGGGAAACAGTCATTGGACGACTGGCCCCTGTTTACATGATCATTCGGGTGCACCGGGCTTTTCCCGCCGCGTTTGCCAGCAAGTATCTCGTTTGCCCTGCCCGCAATCACTTCATTGACATTCATATTGGACTGGGTGCCACTGCCCGTTTGCCAGATAACCAGAGGAAACTGGTCATCCAGCATCCCTTGTGAAACCTCCCATGCTGCCTTGTCTATGGCATCGGCGATGCGTCCATCCAGACCATGCTGGCGGTTCACACGTGCGGCGGCCTGCTTGACAAAGGCAAGAGCATGAATGATGCCCGAAGGCATACGCTCGGCTGGCCCAAAGGGAAAATTCTCTATGCTGCGCTGGGTCTGCGCCCCCCAATAGGCATTAGCCGGCACTTCCACCGGGCCAATACTGTCACTTTCGATACGAGTATCACTCATGACCCCGGCTGCGCCCTTTGATCAACGTGTGAATGTGACAGAAAAGCTGACCGGAACAGAAGGAGTAATCGCGGGCAGGCTCGCTGCCTCGCGCAGTTTCTCGATCCCGTCAGCAAAGCCGTAGGCATTGGCATCAAGAATGATAGGCTTGATTGTTGATACAATCACTTCGTCTGTGCCCGCCCGTGTTACGGCCAGTTCACCTTCAACATCACCCTCAACCCCGTGAAGGTTCAGCTTTGCCGGAACAGTTACGGTCATGCTCTGGCCCGGTTGCAATGCCTTGTATGCTTCCGGGTCAAGCTGTGCGGTGACCGTTGCCGAGGGATAGGTAGCGGTTTCAAACAGCATGGTCTGCAAGCGTTCATTACGAATTTCGACACCGGAATCAACCGATGACAGGTCAATGCCGAGTTGCGCCTTGCCATCAGAGGTGATCGAACCGGAAAGGCTTTTGAAAGTGTTTGCCTCTGCGATCGAGCCTGCCTTGACAGAGACAAAAGACAAATGGGAACTGACCGGATCAAGCGTCCAGTCCCCTGTCAGAGGGGCCGCATCATCCGATTGCCGGGGTGAACAGGCCGCAACCAGAATAATTGCGGGAAGAGTCAGGAGATATGATGAAAGTTTCACTGTTCAGCCCATTTACAGCCCTGTGCCATACCAGAGCATCGCGAGAAAAGGTTGAATCAAATGCGATGCTATAATCTTTTGTTGTCGTGTGATTTTTTGACAAAAACCGGTGCCCACTTTTTGTCATCACACTCTATAGCATCGCGAGAAAAGGTTGAAGCAAATGCGATGCTGTAATTGTTTGTGTTACCGCATTGCTTTGCGCGAAAAGCCTGTATGAACTTTTTCACGCAAAGCTGCAAATGGCCTTTCCCCGTGAAGCGATTATGCCGTGACAGGAATAAACCGCTCCCCGGCGATGCGCTGCATGGCTTTTTGCAGCTTTTCAAAGGCGCGAACCTCAATCTGGCGGATACGCTCCCGGCTTACATTGTAAACCTGGCTCAATTCCTCCAGGGTCTGCGGATCATCCTTCAGCCGGCGTTCGGTAAGGATATGCCGTTCCCGGTCATTCAGACCGTCCATTGCTTCTGTCAGCATTTCATGCCGCACTTCAGCCTCTTCGGCATCGGCTACCGTTTCATCCTGCAGCGGGCGATCATCGGTCAGCCAGTCCTGCCACTGGCCGGAGCCTTCCTCGTCACTGCGCATAGAGACGTTGAGCGACGCATCGCCGCCCATCATCATGCGCCGGTTCATATTGACGACTTCCTGCTCTGACACACCCAGATCGGTTGCGATCTTGGCAACATCATCCGGGTGCATATCACTGTCTTCATAGGCTTCGAGCTGCTTTTTCATGCGACGAAGATTGAAGAACAGCTTTTTCTGTGCAGCTGTCGTGCCCATTTTCACGAGCGACCAGCTACGCAGGATATATTCCTGAATACTGGCCTTGATCCACCACATCGCATAAGTTGCAAGACGAAAGCCGCGATCCGGCTCAAACTTCTTGACGCCTTGCATCAGGCCCACATTACCTTCGGAAATGAGGTCAGACACCGGCAGGCCATAGCCACGATATCCCATGGCAATCTTGGCAACCAGACGCAAATGGCTGGTTACCAGTTGCGCAGCGGCTTCCGGATCTTCATGCTCGGCATAGCGTTTTGCCAGCATATATTCCTGCTCTGGAGCAAGAACGGGGAATTTCTTGATTTCGGCCAGATACCGGTTGAGGCTTTGCTCCCCGCCAAGCGCCGGAACCGCCAATGATTTCTTGTTACTCACGTTTTCCCTAACCTTTCTTTGTCAACCCGCGGATATGAACCCCTGATGGGCATCCATGTTTGTGGGTCACCTGGTTGTTTATAGAGGCACACTCCCTACTTTGGAAGTGATATAAGCCGATCAGATTGATCGAGTCTGGCGATAAGCCCTGCCATATCCTCCGGCATGGGTGCCGAGAAAGAACAACGCTCCTTGCGGACCGGATGGATAAAGCCCAGCGTGGCCGCATGAAGGGCCTGCCGGGCAAAGCCAATTTCTCGAAGCACCGGACGGATGCGAAAGGGTGTGCGTCCATAAGTTGGATCCCCTAATAGCGCATGACCTATTGACGCCATATGAACGCGGATCTGATGCGTACGCCCGGTTTCCAGACGACACTGGATAAGGGAGGAATTATCTAATTTATCCAGTATGTTATAATGGGTGACGGCATGTTTTCCACGCTTTGAATCTTCGGGCAAAACCGCCATTTTCTTGCGATTTTTATCCGAGCGCCCGATCCGGGTGCGAATCACCCCTTCAGAAGGAATCGGGTGGCCCGCACAAACCGCCAGATAGCTGCGCTCTATCGAGTGATCCGCGAATTGATGCGCCAGCCCCTCATGCGCCTGATCATTCTTGGCAATGACCAGCAATCCGGATGTATCCTTGTCAATCCGGTGGACAATGCCTGGCCGGGCGACCCCGCCAATTCCTGACAATTCACCCTTGCAGTGATGCAGCAGCGCATTGACCAGCGTTCCATCCGCATTGCCTGCCGCCGGATGAACCACAATGCCCGCCGGCTTGTTAAGCACAATCAGGTCTGCGTCCTCATAAACAATATCCAGTGCAATATCCTGAGGCCGGGCAGCCGGTTCACGTACTGCCGGAATACGGATTGTGAACCGCGCGCCCGAATGGACCTTGACTGACGGGCTGGTAACAATTTTTCCATCCAGCGTTATGGCGCCCTCTTTCAGCAGGGACTTGATCCGTTCGCGTGAAAGCGAGCTGACATCAGCCAGTGCCTTGTCCAGCCGCGCAGGACCGCTATCAGAAGCAACCGCAAGAATTCCGCAAAGAGTTTCAGATTCGGACATTTCAGGGACATGGGCGATGCAAGCCGCAGTGACAAGAGAACTGATAACCAGACTCATATCGGAAGCGCAGCGCGCATGGCCTGAGGAATGTTGCGGCCTGCTGACAGGGGCAACACTCGAACAGGCAAAACCGGTGGTTACGCGTAATGTCCATCCTGATCCAAACCGCAATTTTGAAATAGATCCGGCCCTGCTTATCCGCGCTCTGAAAGCTGAACGTGCAGGCGGACACCCCGTTCTGGGCTATTATCATTCGCACCCTGCAGGCCCGGCAGAACCTTCTCTGCGTGATAGTGAAAACGCATCCGGCGATGGCAAAATATGGGCGATTATTGCCGTGGATGGCACAGGTCCGGCAGGCGAGGTCCGGTTCTGGCAGGATATGAAGGACGGGTTTGTGCCATTGGCCACCCGTATCATCGGGACATAAACCCTGTGGAGTTACGCTAATTTCCCCTGTATGCCCTGCCCGGAATATGCAATGCCCAAACCATGTAAAGCCTAGCGAACCACGCCCTGACTGACGGGAAATTAATGCCATTATGAATGAAACGGACCCAACCGAACTGGCGAGCCTGATGTGTTCGCGCCTGTGCCATGACCTGCTGAGTCCGGTTGGCGCACTGAGCAATGGGCTGGAATTGCTGGCAGATGAAACCGACCCGGAAATGCGGCAACGCTGTATTGATTTGCTGGAACAAAGCGCCCGGATCAGCACGGACAAGCTGAAATTCTTTCGGCTCGCTTTTGGTGCAGCCGGCGGTTTCGGGGAACAGGTGCCGATTGATGAGCCGCAGGCGCTTGTCATGGCACTGGTCGGTGATAATGGCCGCATTACGGTCAACTGGGCCATTGGCGCTAACGCATTGCCCAAGCCGGTCGTCAAGATTCTGCTCAATTTCGCCCAGATCTCGATTGAATCGCTCGTGCGTGGCGGAACGCTGGATATTGGCGTGGAAGCCAATGGCGACACATGCGAAATCGCAGTGCGGGCAGCAGGGCCAAAGGTTGCATTCGATGATATTATCGGCCGCGCTCTCGAAGGGCGGCTTGCTGACGGGGAACTGAGCAGCCGGACCGCTGCAGCCCATATGATCAGCCTGCTGACAACCGAGCATGATGGCCAGATCCAGTATGCACTGGATAATGAGGCTCTGGTGCTCGGCGCTGTATTGCCCGCTCTCACGCCGGATCTGGTCGGGTAAGCGCATGACCGGGCCGGTTCCGCAAAGGTATCGCAGCCCGAACTGGAATGAACGGCAATTGCCCGTCTCCATGGTTGTTCTCCACTATACCGGAATGAAAAGTGCGGAAGCAGCGCTGGAACGATTATGCGACGAAGAAGCAGGCGTTTCAGCGCATTATCTGATTGATGAGGACGGCACACTCTTTGCGCTGGTGGATGAAGATAAACGCGCCTGGCATGCCGGAAAAAGTTATTGGCGCGGGGTCACAGATATCAACTCTGCCAGTATCGGAATAGAACTGGTCAATCCCGGCCATGAATTTGGCTATCGCCCTTTTCCAGACGCACAGATAAATATTCTCATCCCGCTTCTGGCAGACATCATGAGGCGGCATGATGTTCCGCGCGCCAATGTAGTCGCGCATTCCGATATTGCCCCTGCCCGCAAGGAAGATCCCGGAGAATTATTCCCCTGGGACCGTCTGGCCGAATACCGGCTATGCCTTCCCCGCCCTGAAAAGCTGAGGCTGGGAAATCCGTTTGACAATGACGGTGCCTTTTACCTTGCGCTGGAAAGGTTCGGCTATGACGTAACCGATGGCCGCAAGGCGGTGGCCGCTTTCCAGCGCCGCTGGCGGCCACGCTGCATTGATGGCGAGGTTGACGGGGAAGTGCGGGCAATATTGTTCGCCCTTTTGCTGGATCGTGACAGGGGAACAACCCGCTGAGCCAGATTGCGCTGGCCCTTGATTGCGTTGGCCCTGTTTTTGGTATTCCGTCACCATTCCTTTTCATGCTAGACGATCCCCGCCAGGGGGCCGGGCAGCCGCGTAGAATATGTATTTTGCGAGGAAAGTCCGGGCTCCATGAAACAAGGGTGGCGGGTAACGCCCGCCGGAGGCAACTCCAGGGAAAGTGCCACAGAAAGCAAACCGCCGATGGTCTGCGCTTCTGGCGCAGGCACAGGCAAGGGTGAAAGGGTGCGGTAAAAGCGCACCGGGGCTGCTGGTAACAGCGCCTGCATGGTAAACCCCACCCGGAGCAAGGCCGAATAGGGACGGCGCGCCTGCGCAGGCAGGCGGGGTGTTTCACCCCAGACCGTCCGGGTTGGCTGCTTGAGCGCACGGAGCAATCCGTCGCCCAGAGGAATGGCTGCCCCTGCGGCGCTGGTCATTATGATACCGGCCGCAGGACAGAACCCGGCTTACAGGCCCCCTGGCATTATAGCGACATGCGTAAGATTCGAATCACGCACCCTGAGGGGCAGCGCCACCTTCTCCGCCAAAACGCTTTCCTGCCTTGGGAATGGACGAGCCGGTAACCGGACGGATGGCCGGGCCACTGGGCTGGTCGGGCCGGTCAATCTTTCCGGTATCAAGCAACTGGGTGATTTCATCACCTGTCAGCGTTTCATATTCCAGCATCGCCTGAGCCAGCAGGTGCAACTTGTCTTCCTGCGCCTTGAGGATATCTCTTGCCCGCTCATGGGCGTCATCCACCAGCTTGCGGATTTCGCTGTCAATCAGCTTGTTCGTCTCATCCGATGACATCAGACGGGCCGAGCCGCCCATGCCGAGATAGCCTTCCTGCTGTTCTTCATATTGCAGCGGGCCGAGCTTGTCCGACATGCCCCATTTGGTGACCATATTGCGGGCCAGGCTGGTGGCATACTGGATATCGGATGAGGCGCCGGAACTGACCTTGTCATAGCCGAAGATTATTTCTTCCGCCACGCGCCCGCCCATGCTGACTGCAAGATTGGCGTGCATCTTGTCCCGGTGATAGGAGTAATTGTCCCGTTCAGGCAGGCGCATTACCATACCCAGCGCACGACCACGCGGAATAATCGTCGCCTTGTGAATCGGGTCTGATGCTTCTTCATTCACCGACACCAGAGCGTGGCCTGCCTCGTGATAGGCGGTCATTTTCTTTTCATCATCGGTCATGGCCATGCTCTTGCGCTCGGCACCCATCATGACCTTGTCTTTCGCGTCCTCAAACTCCTGCATGGCGACCAGACGCTTGTTGCGCCGTGCAGCCAGAAGTGCAGCCTCATTCACCAGATTGGCGAGGTCTGCACCGGAAAAGCCCGGTGTGCCGCGCGCAATTGTGCGCGGATTGACATCAGGAGCAAGCGGAACCTTGCGCATATGCACGTCGAGAATTTTCTCACGGCCATCAATATCAGGCACTGGCACCACAACCTGCCTGTCAAACCGGCCAGGACGCAGCAGCGCGGGGTCCAGCACATCGGGCCGGTTGGTGGCCGCGATGATGATAATACCCTCATTCGCTTCAAACCCGTCCATCTCGACCAGAAGCTGGTTGAGGGTCTGTTCGCGCTCATCATTGGAATTGCCAAGCCCATGGCCACGATGGCGACCTACGGCGTCAATTTCATCTATGAATACAATGCACGGGGCGTTTTTCTTGGCCTGTTCAAACATGTCGCGCACGCGGCTTGCGCCAACGCCGACAAACATTTCAACAAAATCGGAACCGGAAATGGTGAAGAAAGGCACACCCGCTTCGCCCGCGATCGCCCGTGCCAGCAAGGTTTTGCCCGTGCCGGGACTGCCAACCAGAAGCGCACCTTTGGGAATTTGCCCGCCGAGCTTTGAAAAGCGTTGCGGATCGCGCAGGAACTCGACAATTTCCTGCAATTCCTCGCGCGCTTCATCAATTCCGGCAACATCGTCAAATGTGACCTTGCCCTGCCGTTCCGTCAGCAATTTGGCCTTGCTCTTGCCAAAACCCATAGCGCCAGAACCGCCCCCCTTCTGCACCTGACGCAGCGCAAAAAAAGCCACGCCCAGAATCAGCAGGAAAGGAAGGGTCTGGAGGAGAATAGCCGCCATCATCGACATTTCTTCACGCGGGGCGCCGGTGAACTTCACGTCATGTTCTTCCAGCAGACGCGGCAGATCTGTATCATAAGCCACCGGGGTCGTGACAAATGTTTCATCATTGGTAAAAGTGCCGGTAATCTTGTCTGGCGAAACCTGAACTTCCTTGACCGATCCTTCCGCCACCTTGTCACGGAAATCGGAATAGCGGATCTGCTGGTTTGCCGTGCTTCCCGCCTGACCAAAGACAGAAACAACCATCAGCAGTGCCAGAAAGATACCGCCCCATATCATCAGGCTTTTCACCCATGGATTGGGGGTGGGGTTCTGGGGTTCCTTGTTCTCGCTCATGCGCGCAAATTTCCTTTCACCGCATTATGTAGGCGCTGGACCATGAATGACAAGCTAATACCAGATACCACAGAGACAGGAAATCAGGATATGAGGTGATATGCGATAATGGGCATCTCATAATTCCTCTTGCAGATATAAAGATATCTTTATATCTGCAATTCCCATGCTGACCGAATCCGTCCTCAAGGCCCTGGCTGACCCTACACGCTTGCGTATCATGCGACTTCTGTCGTCCATGGAGCTTGCAGTTGGCGAACTGGCGCATGTTCTGGCCCAGAGTCAGCCACGCGTATCGCGCCATATCGCCATTTTATGTGATGTCGGACTGGCCGAACGCCGACGCGAAGGAAGCTGGGTTTTTCTGCGTGAAACTGCCTCCAGAGCAGGAACAGGATCATTGCTGGGGCAAATTGAGCATCTGCTGGATGCAGCAGAACACGACGATCCTGAATTTGCCCAGATTTGTGATTCAGATCGTCGGCATCTGGCGCAGATACGCGAATCACGCGAGCTTCATGCCGCCGAATATTTTGCCCGCAATGCACAAAGCTGGGACAGTTTGCGGGCCATGCTGGCCCCTGCCGGAGAAGTCGAGGCCGCCTTGTCCGAGGCTCTGGGTCCGAATCCTCCAGGGCAGGTGCTGGATATCGGAACCGGAACCGGACGCATTGCAGAACTCCTCTGCCCGAATGCCGAACATGTGGTTGCACTGGATAAAAGCCCCGAAATGCTGCGCCTTGCCCGTGCGCGCCTGCAGGACATGCCGCCGGACAGTGTAGAGCTGATACAAGGGGATTTCACCTCCCTGCCCTTTGATGAAGCCCGGTTTGACACGGTGATCTTTCATCAGGTGCTGCATTATGCGCATGAGCCAGCCTACGCACTGGCCGAGGCCGCGCGGGTCTGCAAGCCGGGCGGGCGGATAGCAATTGTCGATCTGGCGACACATGATCAGGAAGAATTGCGCACTGTTCATGCTCATGCCCGGCTGGGTTTTTCCGATCAGCAGATGACCGCCCTTCTTTCGGATCAGGGATTTACGCCTTGCCCGCCCCGCAGTGTGAATGGTGGCAAGCTGCAGGTATGCGTCTGGACCGGAACCAGGCGCCCCCCTTCTGTCGCCCGGATCAAAGCTGACCATAGCCTGACCATTCCCCCAACGAAAAAGGCTCACGCAAGATGACATCACCCCTTTACCCAGATCAATCGCAGCGTTTTGCCGATACCCCGCTATTTGCGGGTCTGCCCGGAGATATCAGGGTCAGTTTCGAGTTCTTTCCGCCCAAATCGGAAGCCGGTGAAGACAAGGTTCTGGATACGGTGCGATCCGTTGCACGGCTTGCACCCGATTTCGTTTCCCTGACCTATGGAGCGGGTGGCTCAACCAAGGAGCGGAGCTGGTCACTGGCGGGCCGGATGCACCGCGAGGTAGATGTGCCGGTCGCCGCGCATCTGACCTGTGTTGGCGCCAGCAAGGATGAAACCCACCGTGTTGCCGAAGAGTTCTGGAATGCAGGAATCCGTCATATTGTTGCCCTTCGCGGCGATGGCGGTGCCCCTGGCTCCGCCTTTGAGGCACATCCGCAAGGCTATAACAACGCAGCCGAACTGGTCGCCGGACTGAAAGCCCGCTTCCCCTTTGAAATCTCGGTTGCGGCCTATCCCGAAGTGCACCCCGATGCAGCCAGCGCAGATGCGGATCTTGATAACCTCAAACGCAAGCTGGATGCCGGGGCGGACCGCGCGATTACCCAGTTCTTCTTTTCATCCGCCACGTTCTTCCGGTTCCGCGACAGGGCAGCGGCTGCGGGCATTGAAAAATCCATCGTGCCGGGCATTCTTCCGATCAGCAATCTTGAAAGAACCAGAAGTTTTGCAAATGCTTGCGGTGCAGAACTTCCCGCATGGATGGAGCATTGCTTTGAAGGGCTGGACGATCACCCCGGAACGCGTGATCTTGTCGCCGCAACAGTCACGGCCGAGTTTTGCCGTCGTCTCTATGCCGATGATGTGCGCGAATATCATTTCTACACGCTCAATCGGGCGGAGCTGTCATATGCCACCTGCCATATGCTCGGCCTGCGTCCCGATCCGTCAAAATCCATGGAGAAAGCCGCATGACCCCGCGCGAATCCTTCACCAATGAAGCCCGCAAACGCGTCCTGATCTTTGATGGTGCGTTTGGCACTGAAATTCAGGCCCGCAAACTTGGCGAAGCTGATTTTGCCGGAGATCTGGGCCTGACCCATGAGCAAAAGGGCAATAATGACATTCTCGCCCTGACCCGGCCAGATATCGTTGACGAAATAACCCGCACCTATCTCTCGGCCGGTTCCGAGCTGGTATCGACCAATACTTTCTCGTCCAACCGTATCAGCCAGGCAGATTACAGTGCCGAACATCTGGTGCGGGAAATCAATCTGGCTTCAGCGCGGATTGCCCGTTCTGCTGCCGATGATTTTACAGCCCGCGATGGCAGACCCCGCTTTGTTGCCGGAACCATCGGCCCGACCAACAAGACGCTTTCGCTGTCACCCAATGTCGAAGACCCCGGCTATCGCGAAATTGATTTTGCCACACTGGCCGATGTCTATCGCGAACAGGCAGAGGCTCTGGTCGAAGGCGGTGTGGATTTCATACTGGTAGAGACGGTGTTTGACACGCTGAATGCGAAAGCCGCCATTTATGCAGTCAAGACACTCGAACGCAGCCTGCAGCGTGATATCCCGCTTATGCTGTCCATGACAATAACCGATCTGTCTGGCCGGAACCTCTCTGGCCATACGGTAGAGGCTTTCTGGCACGCGGTGCGTCATGCCCGTCCGCTGGCCATGGGGCTGAACTGCTCATTCGGTGCAGAACAATTACGCCCGCATCTGCAACTCCTCAGTCGGGTTTCTGATTGCCTGATCCTCGCCTACCCCAATGCCGGCCTGCCCAATGAGCTGGGCGAGTATGACGAACAGCCAGAAACAACCGCCGCTTTTCTGCGCGACTGGGTGATAAACGGAAATGCCAATATTCTGGGCGGATGCTGCGGTTCTACGCCCGCACATATCGCAGCCATTGCCAAAGCGGTAGAATCCATGCCCGCACGCACCATACCCGAAACCATCCACACGACCCGTCTTGCCGGGCTGGAGCCGTTTATCATGGCCGCATAAGCCAGACTGCCTGCACCATAACAATCAACCACAATACCGACCCTGCCCGGCTGAAGGACTCCGGCTGAAAGACAGGGGGAGCAAAACATGACATACCAATCACGTCCCGATGGCTCACAATTCGTCAATATTGGCGAGCGGACCAATGTTACCGGTTCGGCCCGTTTCAAGAAGCTGATTATGGCCGATGATTACGCCTCGGCTGTCGAAGTGGCGCGCCAGCAGGTTGAAAACGGCGCACAGATTATTGACGTCAACATGGATGAAGGCCTGCTTGACGCGCATGAGGCAATGACAACATTCCTCAAGCTGATTGGTGCAGAACCGGATATTGCCCGCGTGCCTGTCATGATTGACAGTTCCAAATGGGATGTGATCGAAGCCGGACTGCACTGTGTTTCGGGCAAGCCTATCGTCAATTCCATCAGCATGAAAGAAGGCGAGGAGGCCTTTCTCGATCAGGCCCGCAAATGTCTGGATTATGGCGCTGCTGTTGTCGTCATGGCTTTCGATGAAACCGGACAGGCTGACACAAAAGAACGCAAGGTTGAAATCTGCAGCCGGGCCTATGATTTGCTGACCGGCATCGGCTTTCCGCCCGAAGATATTATCTTTGATCCCAATATCTTTGCCGTGGCCACCGGTATGGAAGAGCATGATCGCTATGGCCTCGATTTTATCGAGGCGGTAAGCGAAATCCGTGAGCGATGCCCTCATTCCCATTGCAGCGGAGGATTATCCAATCTTTCCTTCAGCTTTCGCGGGAATGAAACCGTGCGCCGGGCGATGCACTCGGTCTTTCTCTATCATGCCATTCCGGCGGGGCTGGATATGGCAATCGTCAATGCCGGCCAGCTTGATATTTATGATGATATTGAAACAGAACTGCGCGAAGCCTGCGAGGATGTCATTCTCTGCCGCCGCCCCGATGCAACCGAACGGCTGATTACTCTGGCAGAGAGCTATAAGGGACAGTCAAAAGATACGGAAAAAGAAGCCGCAGAATGGCGGCAATGGGATGTTGCCAAAAGGCTGGAACATGCGCTGGTCAAAGGTATGGATGCGCATATTGTCGAGGACACCGAAATTCTGCGACTGGAGGTTTCTGAAGCAGGTGGCAAACCGATTGAAGTGATTGAAGGCCCGTTGATGGACGGGATGAACATTGTCGGCGACCTGTTCGGCAGTGGTAAAATGTTCCTGCCACAAGTGGTCAAAAGTGCGCGGGTCATGAAAAAGGCCGTCGCGCATCTGATCCCCTTCATCGAAGCGGAAAAAGAGGTCGGGGCACGCTCCAAGGGCAAGATCATTATGGCCACGGTCAAAGGTGACGTGCATGATATCGGGAAAAATATTGTCGGCGTCGTGCTGCAATGCAACGGCTATGATGTGGTGGATCTGGGCGTGATGGTGCCATGGTCCAGAATTCTTGAAACTGCACGCGAGGAAAGCGCCGATATTATCGGCCTGTCCGGCCTGATCACGCCATCGCTGGACGAAATGGTTACGGTGGCCGAGGACATGCAGCGCGCGCAAATGCACATTCCGTTGCTGATTGGCGGCGCCACCACCAGCAAGGTGCATACCGCACTCAGGATTGACCCGGCCTATCCCGGCCCGGTCATTCATGTGCTGGATGCCAGCCGCGCAGTTGGCGTAGCCTCCCGCCTGCTGTCCGATACCCAGCATGATGCGTTTGTGGTGGAAACAGCCAGCGATTATCAGGATGTGCGAAACAAGCGCGCCGGCAAGGGCCAGTCCGAATTGCTTTCGCTGGAGGAAGCCCGAGCCAATGGCTTTGATGCGGATATGACTCTCAAGGCCCCTGATCCGAAAAATCCCGGCCTGCACCACTTTGACGACTGGCCGCTGGAAGATTTGCGCCAGACCTTTGACTGGACCCCGTTTTTCCGGGCATGGGAATTACACGGAACATATCCGAACATTCTGGATGATGCCGTTGTTGGCGAAAGCGCCCGCGCCCTGTTTGCCGATGCACAGGCCATGCTGGACCGGATCATTGAAGAAAAATGGCTGACCGCCAGAGGCGTATGCGGGTTGTGGCCCTGCTACCGCGATGGCGATGATGTGGTGCTGGATGCGGGCACGCGCCTTCCATTCCTGCGTCAGCAGGTCCGCAAGAGCCGGGATCGGGCCAATTATTGTCTGGCGGATTTTATCGACCCTGAAGGGGACTGGATTGGTGGTTTCGCCGTAGGTATTCATGGAATTGAGCCGCATCTGGAGCGGTTCAGGGCTGACAATGACGACTATAACGATATCCTGCTCAAGGCTCTGGCTGACCGCTTTGCCGAAAGTTTTGCCGAGCGGCTGCATCAGCATGTGCGAACCGATATCTGGGGCTATGCCGAAGGGGAGCAGCTCACCAATGAGGCACTGATCAAGGAATCCTATCGCGGCATCCGTCCGGCTCCGGGCTATCCGGCCTGTCCCGATCACTCGCTCAAGCCGGTGCTGTTTGATCTGCTGGATGCGCAGAATCAGGCAGGGCTGGTGCTGACCGAGAATTTCGCCATGCTCCCCACAGCAGCGGTTTCGGGATGGTATTTCGGTCATGGTCAGGCCTCTTATTTTGGCGTTGCCCGTATCGGAAAGGACCAGCTGGAGGACTATGCCGCACGCCGCGATGAAGAGCTGGAGGACGTGGCACGATGGCTCAGGCCCAATCTTGATTAAAGCTTTTCTCGCGATGCTATAGCGGGATGACATATGACAGAATCATATCCCGCTCTTTATACTTTTGTTGTCGTGTGATTTTTTGACAAAAACAGGTGCCCGTTTTTTGTCATCACACTCTATAGCGCGTCTTCAGGCAGACCATGAAGCGGCATAGCCGATTGCCTGTGCGGATTATCAGTTTTGTTTGCCTGTCGGGGTGGCATCTGCCTGCAGATATGAGTAGTAATGATACAACATTACATGATTCGCAAGGCTGACATATGAATATTCCGGTTTCTTCGCATGACGCACCCACATTCAGGCGCCTTCCCGTTACTGTCCTGTCCGGCTTTCTGGGGGCAGGAAAAACGACACTTCTCAATCATATTCTCGCCAATCGCGAAGGATTGCGCGTGGCGGTGATCGTCAATGATATGTCCGAAGTGAACATCGATGCCGATCTGGTGCGCGGCGGCGATGCCGCGCTGTCCCGCAGTGAGGAAACGCTGGTCGAGATGACCAATGGCTGCATCTGCTGCACCCTGCGCGATGATCTTCTGCAGGAAGTGCGCGGCCTGGCGGAAGCAGGGCGGTTCGATTATCTGGTGATCGAAAGCACCGGAATTTCCGAGCCTTTGCCGGTCGCCTCCACATTTTCATTCCGTGACGAGGCGGGCGTATCACTGGGTGATGTGGCGCAGCTGGATACAATGGTAACAGTGGTGGATGCCATCAATTTGCTGGCCGATTATTCCAGTCAGGATTTTCTTGCCGATCGCGGGGAATCACTGGGCGAGGAGGACGATCGTAGCCTGGTTGGCCTTCTGGTGGAGCAGATCGAGTTTGCCGATGTGGTGGTTGTCAACAAGGCATCCTCGGTTTCCGGTGATCAACTGGCCACCGTCAAAAAGCTGGTCGCCAGCCTCAACGCCGATGCGCGTATCCTTACCTGTGATCAGGGGCAGGTGGACCTGAAGGCTATCCTCGCCACAGGGCTCTATGACGAGGAAAAGGCCGCGCAGCATCCGCTCTGGGCCAAGGAACTCTATGGTTATGCCAATCATGTTCCCGAAACAGAAGAATATGGCATTGAAAGCTTCGTCTATCGCGCCCGCCAGCCCTTTGATCCGGGAAAGTTTCATGCCTTTCTGACCAGAGGCGGGCTGGATCATGTCGTGCGGGCCAAAGGGCATTTCTGGCTGGCGACCCGGCCTGACTGGGTGGGCGAACTGGCCGTTGCCGGTGCGCAGACAATGACCGCGCGTATGGGGCGCTGGTGGGCCAGCATCCCCAAAAACCAGTGGCCCGATGATGACCGCTTTGAACGCTTCGTGGCCGGGTATTGGGATCAGGTCTGGGGCGACCGGCGGCAGGAGCTGGTGTTTATCGGCATCGGTATGGACGAAGCGCGTATCAGAGCCGCGCTGGATGCCTGCCTGGTGGATGCAGACGATTTCACCCCCGGCAGGTGGAGCGCGCTGCATGATCCTTTCCCCGCATGGGAGCGTGAAATGGAGATGGCCGGATGAGCACGGCCCTGCTTGACCACCCGGCTCAAAATCAATCCGCCGTGGCCATCGGTTACGATGATACTATATTGGGCCGCATTGATGACCCTGCCGTGCAGCTTGCCCTGTGGCGGCGCCCTCGTCCGCCATCGCTTTACTGGCTCGACACCCTCGAATGGGCCAGTGTCGATAGCATAGACACTACGGTAGAAGGCCCGAAATTTGGCCGGCAGATCGCGCAATTGCTCCGTGATGCGGGTTACAAACAAGCAGGGCAGACCGTAGCGCTGGCAGAGGAAATATCCGCGCGCGCCAGCCAGTTTGCAAAGCTGATGACAACCGATAGATTGCGTCTGCGGCTGGAAGTGATCGAAACCGATGCCTGCCGCAAATTCCATATGGATTATGTGACCGCGCGCCTGCTGATGCCGCTGTCCGGCCCCGGAACACAATGGAAAGCGGCCGACGAAAATGCGCCCGTTCACCAGCTTGAGGCCGGCAATGTCTGCATCCTGAAGGGCAGGCTCCGGGTTGAAGATCCTGCAATCCTCCACCGTTCACCACCCGTCGCCCACACCGGCGAAACCCGCCTGTTGCTGGTGCTGGACCCGGCGAAAAACGCCGACATGAGCGTGAATCTGCGCAAATGAACGCGCTGCGTCCCGATCCGCAATCCCTGATCCCGGTTTCTGTCCTCACCGGCTTTCTGGGCAGCGGCAAGACCACACTGCTCAACCATCTCGTGCGCACGCCGGGTATGAGCCGTGCGCTGGTGATTATCAATGAGTTTGGCGCTGTCAGCCTCGATCATGACCTCATCGCGCGATCAGATGATGATCTGGTGGTCGAGATGATGGGCGGCTGCCTGTGCTGCAGCATTCGCGGCGATTTGATGACCACGCTGCGCAATGCACCCTGGCGTTTTGCCCGTGATGGCACCTGCTGGTTCGACCGGGTCGTGATCGAAACCACCGGCCTCGCAGACCCTGCCCCCATACTGCATACCCTGATGATGGATATGCACCTGCAATCGCTCTACCGGCTGGATAGTGTCATCACGACGGTTGACGCAGCTACAGCTATGACCACGCTCGATGCTCAGAAAGAGGCCGTAAAGCAGGCCGCCGTGGCCGACCGTATCCTGCTGACCAAAACCGATCTGGTGAGCGATGACGACCGCGTATCTATCGAAAACCGGCTCAGGGCCCTGAACCCCGCTGCCCCCATCATTCCGGTAATCAATGGTGTGGTTGATCCGGAAAACCTGTTTAATGCGGGGCTTTATAATCTGGAAACAAAAAGCAATGATGTCCGGCGCTGGCTGGCTGCGGAAGCATACGAAGAACCGCATGATCACCATGAGCATGATCACCATGGGCATGAGCATGAGCATGGGCATCATCACGATGTGAACCGCCATGATGATCGCATCCGGGCCACCTGCCTCAGCTTTGATGAACCGCTTGACCCGCAATCTTTTGATCGCTGGCTTGAAACGCTGCTGATGTTCAAGGGACCGGATATCCTCCGAATCAAGGGTATTCTCAACCTGAAGGAAGAGGACAAACCGGTAGTGATCCATGGTGTGCAGCATATTTTCCACCCGCCCGTCCAGCTTGACGAGTGGCCATCGGATGACCGGCGTTCGCGCGTTGTGTTTATCACAAGGGATATCAGCACCGAAGACCTGCAAAGCACAATAACTCTGATGACGAACAGCCTCGATTCGTTTGATCTGCAGGGGCTGGCGGGAGAAGTGCCACCCAGTGGCCTGCTTGCTGAAACCGGTGAAACCGGAATGTGATGAAACCGGATCAGATCAGCCAGCAATGATGCTGACGCAGCACACTCTAGCCGGAGAACACCGACCCGCTGACCCGATGGTGCTGATCCTGAAAATTGGATGCAGAGCCGACAGCCTCACCCACCAGTAGCAAAGCAGGGCCATCACCCAGAGCCACCCGGCCCAGCTTCCCCATCCGGCCCAGACATGTGTGGATGATACGCTCATCAGGCAGGCTGGCATTTTCAACCATTGCAGCGGGAGTATCTGGCGCAAGCCCGGCAGATACCAGCCTGCCCGCTATGACAGGCGCTGCAGCCTTGCCCATATAAATGGCCAGGGTAGATTGTCCGTCGGCCAGTTTTTCCCAGTCCAGATCCAGAGCTTCACCCTTGCGCGCATGGGCGGTGATAAAAGTCAGCTTGCGCGCGAGCCCGCGCAGGGTCAGCGATGCCTCCAGGCTTGCAGCGGCGGCGCTGGCCGCCGTGATTCCGGGGCAAATGTGAACAGGAATTCCGGCCATACGACAGGCTTCAGTCTCTTCTGCGGATCGGCCAAAGATGGATGGGTCACCACCCTTCAGGCGCACGACCCGTTCGCCGGCACGGGCCGCCGAGACAATCATCCGGTCTATTGTCGGCTGGTCCTTCGAGTGGCGGCCACTGCGCTTGCCAACCGGCACCAGTCTGGTTCCAACCGGAGCAAGAGCCAGCACACCCGCTCCCACCAGAGCATCATGAAAAATCACTGAAGCAGACTTTATCAGCCTTTCAGCCTTGCGTGTCAGCAGGTCAGGATCACCCGGACCAGCGCCAACCAGCCAGACCGTGCCCTGATCAAATAAGGGAGAACTCATGCCGCCTGCTTTCCCAGCACCGCTTCGCGCAGAAGGAACATATGGCCGGCGTCAACTTTCATCGGAATTGTAGGAACACACCCCTTGTCATCGCCCAATGCTTCTCCTGTGCGCAGGGAGATATTCCAGTTGTGCAGCGGGCAGGTTACGACCGAACCATGGATGATGCCCTGACTTAACGGGCCAGCCTTGTGCGGACACTTGTTGATCAGGGCGTAACAGTCCCCGTTCATGGTGCGAAAAACAGCAATTTCCTCTGCCCCCTGCACGGGCATGGTTCTGGCTGTGCCAGGCTCTATCTGTGTCACCGGGCCGATATCCAGCCATTTTCCGGCAAAATGTGTTGCAGACATCATGCGTTCTCCAGCATCATGGGACGGATTTCAGCAATATGGGCATGGAGGTCGGCACGCTCGCCCTGCGCCCGCTCTGCCCAGGGATCAATCTGTGAAAATTTCTGCGAGAAATGGAACCGGCCGGCATAAAGCCGCACAGCGTCTTTCGTATCGAACAGTGTTGACCTGACATATTCCAGCCCGACGCGCTCTATCCATGGAGCCGTGCGTTCAAGGTAATGAGCTTCTTCGCGGTAAAGCTGGATAAAGGCCGCGCAGATATCCATAACTTCTTTTTCGGTTTCTACCTTGCAGAGCAGATCGGTGGCGCGCACATGGATGCCTCCATTGCCTCCGACATGAAGTTCAAACCCGCTATCAACACAGACAACGCCAAAATCCTTGATCGTGGCCTCAGCACAATTGCGCGGGCAGCCTGATACGGCGATCTTGAATTTATGCGGCATCCAGCTGCCCCAGGTCATCCGTTCCAGCCTGACACCAAGCCCCGTGGAATCCTGTGTGCCAAAGCGGCACCATTCGCTGCCCACACAGGTTTTGACAGTGCGCAGTGATTTTCCATAAGCATGGCCGGATACCATGCCCGCAGCGTTAAGATCGGCCCAGATTGCGGGCAGATCCTCTTTTTTGATTCCAAACAGGTCAATGCGCTGCCCCCCGGTTACCTTGACTGTGCGCGCCTCGTATTTATCAGCCGCATCAGCAATGGCGCGCAGTTCATCAGGTGTGGTCAGCCCGCCCCACATGCGCGGCACCACGGAATAGGTGCCATCCTTCTGGATATTGGCGTGGAGCCTTTCATTGACGAAGCGGCTTTTCTGGTCATCTATATACTCGCCCGGCCATGCACTCAGCAGGTAATAATTAAGCGCGGGACGGCAGGATGCGCATCCCTCCGGCGTGGACCAGTGCAGCTCCTGCATCACTTCGGGTATTTCCTTCAGCTCTTTTTCCAGGATCAGCCGGCGGACATCACCATGGGTAAAGCTGGTGCATTTGCACATGGGTTGCGGCCCGGATTCCACGGCATCGGCCCCCAGTGTGATAGCCAGCAGGCCTTCCACCAGCCCGGTACAGGAGCCACAGCTTGCTGATGCCTTGCAGGTGGAACGAACCGTATCCAGTGAGTGGGCACCGTCATGAATGCAGGCGACCACCTGCCCCTTGGAAATACCATTACAGCCGCAGATTTCTGCATCATCCGACAGGGCTGCCACGCCAGCGTGAGGGTCAGCCATTGCTTCACCGGAAGCAAGGGCCTGACCGAAGATCAAAGCCTCGCGAATATCAGAAATATCCTCACCGCGTTTCAGCAGGTCGAAATACCAGTTTCCTTCACTGGTATCACCATAGAGCACGGCACCAACCAGCCTGCCATCCTGCACCACCAGACGTTTATATATGCCGCGCGATGCATCACGCATGACAATATCTTCACTGCCGTCAAAATCGGAAAAGTCCCCGGCAGAAAACAGATCAATTCCCGAAACCTTGAGCTTGGTAGAGGTAACAGTTCCTTCATAGGCCACATTCTGTCCGGCCAGGGAATCGGCCAGAGTGCGACACATGTCCCAAAGCGGGGCCACCAGCCCATAGCACGCGCCACGGTGCTGGACACATTCGCCAACCGCCATGATTGCCGGGTCAGATGTCACCATCTGGTCATCAACAATAATCCCGCGTTCCACATCCAGCCCTGCCCGTCTGGCAAGGCCCGTGCTGGGCCTGATCCCTGCGGCCATCACGACAATATCAGCCGGAATTTCGCGTCCGTCCTTCAGCCGCACACCCGCAATATGGCCATCCTGTTCCAGCAGGGCTTCTGTATCCGCGCCGGTCAGTATCGTCTGGCCGCGTCGTTCCAGCTCCTCTTTGAGCAGCCAGCCGGCTGCCTCATCCAGCTGGCGCTCCATCAATGTGGGCATCAGGTGAAGGACAGTCACCTTCATCCCCCTCAGAGACAGACCATGGGCCGCCTCAAGCCCCAGCAAGCCACCGCCAATCACTACCGCATTTCCGCCACCTTCAGCCGCCGAGACCATTTTCCCGACATCATCCAGATCACGGAAGGTCACAACGCCGGGCAGATCCTTTCCCGGCACGGGGATGATAAACGGATCACTGCCCGTTGCGATCAGCAGCCGGTCATAGGGTTCGACCTGCCCTGATGAGGAAACGACTGTGGCGGCTTCCCGGTCAATATGGGTCACCGGATCACCTGCTATCAGCCTGATGCCATTGTCATCATACCATTCCTGCGGGTCGATAATGATGTCTTCAAAGTTCTTCTCGCCAGCCAGAACCGGCGAAAGCATGATCCGGTCGTAATTGACCCGTGGCTCTGCCCCGAAAATGGTGATATCAAACCGGTCTGGTTCACGCGCAAGCACCTCTTTGACTGCACGACAGCCCGCCATGCCATTACCAATAACGACCAGCTTTTCCCTTACGCCTGCCCTGTTGAATTTTGCGCCGAATGTTTCGGGTGCGTTCACGTCCAGATCCTCCGGCCTGTCAGGGCCAAATACGCAACGAAAAAAGCCGCCATGTCACGCCCCGTTCAAGGAGCAGACCTGGCGGCGTCTTTGCCACGCAATGTTGATATTTATGACGGAGCGCGCGAGTTCACCCTTCGCTGGGCGGCACGATTCCATCCCTTTGCTTTTGATAGCCTGATGAGAGCAGGAAAGGCAAGCGTCTTTTTTGCAGTGCAGCAAATCTTGCCTGCCATCCCGCGTTTACCAGCTTTTATATGGCAGGAACTTTCCCGACATGGTGACCTGAATGCGATCTCCCTTCTCATTGGGAATTTTTTCAACCGACATATCAAAATCAATCGCACTCATAATTCCGTCTCCCCCTTTTTCCTGGATCAGCTCTTTCAGGGTTTCTCCATAGACACCCACAATCTCATAAAACCGGTAGATGCACGGATCAGTCGGGATCGATTGTTCAAACATTTTCTTCGGATATTCTGACAGGACAATGGCCGCTTCCTGCAGCAGCCCCAGACCTTTTGTTATTTTTTCTGCAGAGTCGCGCGGAAGCGAATTCATGCCAAGACATGCCGAGGTTACAAATACTTCATCCAGACCGGCCATTTGCGCAATTGCGGCCCAACTGGTTCCCCCGGCCCGCCTTTTTTCCATAATCATTTCGGTTACATCCGCCTTGGTCATCATGGTGAAAACTCCTTTATCAGTTTGAGAAATGGCTCAGGAAATGGACAGAAACACAAATATTGCCAAAGCAATGGCCAGAATGGCGCTGATAATTTTCCATGTGCGCACAGAGCCTCGCTCCAGCAGCGGTCTGGGGCGCATATCGGCAAGGCTGCGATTGGGTTTGGCCAGGTCAACGACAAATTCGGATAATTCATCATAGCGCCGCGCAGGATCAATCTGCACCGCCTTTCCTATGGCCGCATCCATCCAGTCAGGCACATCGGGGTTATAATGGACAACCGGCACATATTTCAGTTTGCGCTGCGCAGCGCGGCTCCGCGCGTTGGCTACATGCGGCCCATAGGGCAAAAGGCCTGTGAGCATCTGATAGGCAATTACCCCAAGCGAATAGAGGTCGCTATGCGGCGTCGCCATATATCCCAGATACAGTTCCGGTGCGCTATACTGCATGGTTCCGGCATACTGGCCTTCCAGCACCTGTTCGCTGAGTTCGTCCAGACCGGCTACCTGAACAGATCCAAAGTCGATAATTTTCACCGCACCATCGGGTGTAACCATGACATTATGCGGGCGAAGGTCACGATGCA